>JAJYGW010000017.1:21659-31865 GCA_021790615.1 Actinomycetes bacterium
CCCTCGCTACGGGAGGCGCGTCAACCTGCTCCCGTGGTCGAATGGTCGCCGTGGCGTCAGGCTTCGACCTCATCACGTTCGTGACGGACTACTGGCTGGAGGGCGGATTCGTCGGGGCGCTGCACGCGGTCGTGGACGAGATCGTGGCCGAGCGCAGCGGCAAGCGGGTGCGGATCATCGATCTCGACCACTCGATCCCGCCCCAGGATGTGCTGCTCGGGGCGCTCCGGATGGAGCGACTGCTGCCGTACACGAGACGGGGCGTCCACGTCGGCATCGTGGACCCGGGCGTCGGCACGGCGCGCCGCCCTGTCGCCGTGCGCGCCGGCGGACGCGTCTTCATCGGGCCGGACAACGGCCTGCTCATGTTCGCCGTCGACGCTGCGGGTGGCGCCGCCGAGGCAGTGACACTGGAGCGCTACCTGCTCCCGCACCCGTCGGCGACGTTCCACGGGCGCGACATCTTCGCCCCGGCGGCCGCGCACGTCGCGTGCGGGATGCGCCTCGACGACCTCGGTGCTCCGATCCCTCCGGCATCGCTCACCCGCCTCCGGCGTCCCGCCCCCCGTGCACTCGACGGTGGTGGGGTGGAGGTGCAGGTGGTGCAGCTGGACGGTTTCGGGAACGTGCAGTTCGGCGCAGCGGGTGAGGCGCTGCATGCGCTCGGCCAGGCGGGCGACCTCATCGTCCTGCAGAAGGCCGGGGGAAAGGCCGGCGCAAGCGAGCGCGACGGTGAAGCCGAAGGCGTCAGCGAAGGCGTCACGGCCCCGATCGGGACGGCGTTCGGCGACGTGGACCCGGGCGAGGCAGTCCTCCTCGTCGACAGCGACGGTTGCGTCGCCCTGTCCGTCAACCGCGGCAGGGCCGGCCAGCTGCTCGGGCGCCTGCACCCGGGCGACACGGTCATCCTGCGGCCGCAGGCAGACTGATCAGATGGCGACCGATCCCGCGACCCTCGAGCGCACCGCGGCCACGCCCGCCACGAGCGAAGGCGAGGTGGAGGGCGACCACGAGCGGATGTCCCACATCGTCCTCGAGGGTTACCACCCTGACGAGAAGCCCGACGAGTTCGTCTCCCTCGGCCCGAGCGTGGTCGAGGGGATCGTCAACGGGACGCCGGTGCGGGCGCTGTGCGGCAAGACGTGGGTGCCGAACCGGGACCCGAAGCGTTACCCGCTCTGCCCGACGTGCAAGGAGATCGCCGAGCGCATGGGCTGGGACGTCCCGATCTCCTGAGCCCGAAGTGCAGCTGCCATCCGCACGACGATCTCCTCGAGGATCGCAGGTGACGTGCCCATGTTGAGGCGGACGTGGCCGCGGCCCGGCTCACCGAAGTCCAGCCCGCGGTTGAGCGCCACACGGCCCCGTTCGAGGAACACCGCCGCCGGGTCGTCGCCGAGGCCGAGGGCCTCGCAACCCAGCCAGACGAGGTAGGAAGCCTGCGGTCGCTCCCAGACGATGCCAGGAAGCTCTGCCGACAACAGCTCGGGAAGGATGCGCCGGTTCTCCTCGAGCTGGCGGAGGGCTGACCACAGCCAGCGCCGACATCCGTCGGCCGTGAAGGCGGCCACCGTCGCGACGAGGCCGAGCTGTGACGGGAAGAGCGCCTCCCACCGAGCCCCGAGCGCTTCGTTGACATCTGGCGAGCTGGTCACCACGAGCCCGCACTTCAGCCCCGGCACGTTCCAGCCCTTCGAGGCGGAGTGGAACACGACCGCGCGCTCGGCCATCGGGTGGTCGAGCGACAGGAAGGGCACGAACTCCGCCCCGCTCATCACAAGGGGAGCGTGGATCTCGTCGACGATGAGGAAGGTGCCGTGCTGTTGGCAGATGTCTGCCACTTCCAGCAGCTGTTCGCGGCTCCACACCCGTCCGAGGGGGTTGTGCGGGCTGCACAGCAGGTAGGAGCAGACCTCCGGCCGGGCGAGCGCCTCGTCGAGACCGGCCAGGTCGATCTCGAAGTCGTCTCCGACGAGCGGGACCGGCACCACGGACCGGTCCGTCTGCTCGGTCCGAAACAGGAACGGCGGGTACACAGGCGGGTTCACCACGACGCCGGATCCCGGCGGTGTGCAGGCGGTGAGGACCGTCGCCACCCCGGTCATCACGTCCGGGCAGGCATGGACGTGCTCCTCGGCCACCGCCCAGTCCCACATCTCCTTCGCGTACGGGGAGAAAGCCGCGCCGAGCGCCCCTTCGTGCGGATATCCGAGGTCGCTGCGCCCGACCGAGTCGACGACAGCGCGCCGGATCGGCTCGGCGACGTCGAAGTCCATCTCGGCGACGAAGGCGGGCAGCACGTCGTGCCCATGCCTCGCCCACTTCTCGCTCGTGCGCCGGCGGAGCTCGCCGAGGTCGCAGGCGCCGAGCCCGGGCGCGAGCGGTTGGTGGAGGAGCTCAGGCACCCGCCGTGTACAGGTCCTGCGTGATCCCGTCGACGAGCTGGGTCGAGACCGTGTGGTCGAGCTCGCCCCGGTCGCGCAGCTCGACGACGGCGGCCACCGGGTCGGGGTCGGAGAACAGCTGGTCGTCCCGGTAGTCGACCGGGCGGCCGGTCGGGTCCGTCGTCCACCACGAAGCCTCGAGGGCGATGCCGTTCGGGTCCATGAAGTAGATCGACCGCAGGAAACCGTGGTCGACGACGTCGGTGACGCCACACTCGTTCGACTTGAGCCGGTCACGAAGCCTCAGCAAGGCGTCCTCGTCGGGGAGGTTCATCGACAGGTGGTCGAATTGGGCCGCCCGTTCGTAGGGCACGCCGGCCGGTTTGGCGAACGCATCGATGTGCTGACCGGTGTACTCGAAGAACGCGACGGTGTTGCCCGGCGCGACCTCGAAGAAGTAATGGCGGAAGGCCGGCGTGGCGAGCGTGGTCACGAGCCTCGCGTCCAGCACTCCGTGCCAGAAACGAACGGTCGCATCCATGTCCGCCGTCACCAACGCAAGATGGTGCACGCCACGCCAGTGCACGGTGTCGGGAGTAGCAGCCATGCCCTGAGGCTACGCCCCTGGCGGGGACGAGGCGGCTGCGCCACGATTGGCGATGTGAGCCGCAAGATCGACCTCAACGCCGACCTCGGCGAGGTCCCGGGCGACCTCGCTCTCATGGGGACCGTGACGAGTGCGAACGTCGCCTGCGGTGGCCACGCGGGCGATGCGGCGACGATGGCAGCAGCAGCAGCGGCGGCGGCCGGGGCTGGGGTCCATGTCGGGGCGCATCCGTCGTACGTCGATCGCGAGGGGTTCGGCCGCCGCGACCTCGAGGTGGCCGCGGACGTCGTCGCCGGCCAGGTCGCCGAACAGGTCGGACGCCTCTGTGAGCTCACGCCCGTCCACTACGTGAAGTTGCACGGTGCGCTCTACCACCGGGCGAACCGGGACGCTGCGACGGCGCTGGCCATCCTCGACGCGCTGGAGCCGTTGCCCGTGCGGCACGTGCTGGCACAGCATGGTCACCTCCTCGAGCTGGCGAGGGAGAGGGGGTGGGGCGGGACCGTGGAGGGTTTCTGCGATCGTGCGTACCGGGAGGACGGGACCCTCGTCGACCGGCGTGAGCCCGGTGCGGTGCTCGCGGACCCGGCCGACGTGACGGCTCAAGCGGTGCGCTTGGCGTCGGGCGGGCACTTCGGCTCGTTGTGCCTCCACGGTGACACACCGGGCGCCGTGCACCTGGCGGGGGCGGTGCGGGCGGCGCTCGAAAAGCAGAGCGTCGAGATCCGGCCGTTCACGCAGTGACCGAGCTCAGTCGACGTCAGTCGACCTCAGTCGACCTCAGTCGACCTTGCGGGCTGCCCCCTTGTCGGCGGAGAGCGCCATCGAGGCGTACGCGCGGAGCGCTGCGGAGACCGGGCGCTGCCGGTTCGTGGGCTGCCAGCCCTTCGCATCGCGCTCGGCGCGCCGGCGCGCCAGTTCCTCCTCGGGAACCTCGAGGATGATCGCCCGTGCGGGGATGTCGATCGAGATCGTGTCGCCGTCCTCGACGAGGCCGATGGCTCCCCCGGCCGCCGCTTCCGGGGAGATGTGGCCGATCGAGAGGCCGGTCGTGCCGCCGCTGAAGCGGCCGTCGGTCACGAGGGCGCAGACAGCTCCGAGACCGCGCGCCTTCAGGAAGCTCGTCGGGTGCAGCATCTCCTGCATCCCCGGACCGCCCTTCGGTCCCTCGTAGCGGATGAGGACCACTTCGCCGGGTTGCACCTCGCCGGCGAGGATCATGTCGACGGCGTCCTCCTGGCTCTCGGCAACGTGTGCAGGACCGCGGAAGCTGAGCTGCTCTTCGGGCACGCCTGCAGTCTTCACGACGCAACCGTCGGTCGAGAGGTTGCCCTTCAAGATCGCGAGGCCGCCGTCGCGCGAGTACGCGTGGTCGGCGGCGCGGATGCAACCGGTCTCGGCATCGTGGTCGAGCTCGTCATACCGGGCGTTCGACGAGAACGGGACGGTCGTCCGGATGCCGCCCGGGGCGGCGTGGTACAGCTCGAGCGCCCGCTCCGACGGCGACGCGGCGCGGACGTCCCACTCGGCCAGCCACGACTCGAGCGAGGGCGAGTGCACGCTGTGGACGCTCTTGTCGAGGAGACCTGCTCGGTCGAGCTCACCCATGATCGCCGGGATGCCGCCGGCGCGGTGGACATCCTCGAGGTGGTACTGCGAGCTCGGTGCCACCTTGCAGAGGCAGGGCACCTGGCGGCTCAGCCGATCGATGTCGTCGAGGTCGAAGTCCACCCCTGACTCGACTGCTGCTGCGAGCAGGTGGAGGATCGTGTTGGTCGAGCCGCCCATGGCGATGTCGACGGTCATGGCGTTCGAGAAGGCCGCCCTGCTCGCGACGTTGCGCGGGAGCACGCTCCCGTCGTCCTTCTCGTACCAGCGGCGTGCCAGGTCGACCACGGTGCGCCCTGCCTCGACGAAAAGCTGCCTGCGGGCGACGCTCGTCGCGAGCGTCGTGCCGTTTCCCGGAAGCGAGAGCCCAAGGGCTTCTGTGAGGCAGTTCATCGAGTTGGCGGTGAACATGCCCGAGCAGGAACCGCAGGTGGGACACGCTGCTTCCTCGATCAGGCGTAGCTGCGAGTCGGACACCGACTCGTCGGCCGAGGCCGTGATCGCCGTGATGAGGTCGCTCGACGCCGTTCCGCCGCCGGCGGCCGCGCCGGTTGCCGCTCCCGGTCGGCCTGCCTCCATCGGCCCGCCGCTCACGAAGACCGTCGGGATGTCGAGGCGCACCGCGGCGATGAGCATGCCCGGCGTGATCTTGTCGCAATTGCTGATGCAGACGAGGGCGTCAGCCTGGTGCGCCTCCACCATGTACTCGACCGAGTCGGCGATGAGCTCCCGGCTCGGGAGCGAGTACAGCATCCCGTGATGGCCCATGGCGATCCCGTCGTCGATGGCGACGGTGTTGAACTCCCGGCCGACGCCGCCCGCTTCGGCGATGGCCTCGGCGACGATCTTCCCGACGTCGCGCAGGTGGACGTGCCCGGGTACGAACTGGGTGAAGCTGTTGGCGATCGCGACGATCGGTTTGCCGAAGTCGGACTCCTTGAGGCCCGTCGCCCGCCAGAGGGCGCGCGCCCCGGCGGCCTGGCGACCTTCGGTCGTGATGCTGGAACGTAGCCGTGGCATGTCCCATGATCCCATGATGCGGGGAATGCGCCGGATGGGTGACGAGGCTGTGCTCCTCGACGTCGAGGGGGGCCACCGCGCCGCCCAGGCGCTCGCCCGCACGATCCGTGCCCGGGACGTCGTCCCGGGGGCAGGCACTGTCGGCGTTGTCGGCTCGTCTCGGCACGTCGAGGCCGTCGGCGCTGGCGTGGCCGTCGACGCGGGCGTGGCCGTGGAGCCGGAGCGCCCGCCGGTCACCCATCAGATCCCTGTGGTCGTGGACGGCGAGGACCTGGCGGAGCTCGGGCTCGCAGCGGACGAGGTCACCCGGCTGCTCGCCGGCTCGGAGTTGGAGGTGGCGTGGCTGGGATTCATGCCCGGCTTTCCCTACCTGGTCGGGCTCCCTCCGGAGCTGGCGGCGCTGCCGAGACGGCGAGTTCCGAGGGCGCGGGTCCCGGCCGGCTCGCTCGCCGTCGGCAACGGATATGCCGGGATCTATCCCGGAACGAGTCCCGGCGGCTGGCAGCTGCTCGGCCACACCGGTGTCTGCCTGTTCGAGCTCACGCCAGAGCCTCGGCCGGCATTGCGGCCGGGCGACCGGGTGCACTTCGTGCCAGTTGCCGTGGTCAGCGCACCCGAGCCTCTGCCGAGGCCGCCGGTCACCGGCGATGCCCTCGAGGTGGTCGATCCCGGTCCGCTCCTCCTCGTCGAGGACGGCGGTCGCGCCGATGCCGGCCACCTCGGGGTGCCGCGGGCCGGAGCAGCCAACTCCTGTTTCCTGCGGATCGCGAACCTCGCGGTCGGGAACGACGAGTGGGCGCCTGCACTCGAGTTGGCCGGTGCTGTCCGGTTGCGGGCGAGGCGGGAATTGCTGCTCGCGCTCGCCGGGGACGCGCCTCTCGTGGTCGGGGGCACCCAGCTGCCAACGGGGACGGTGGCGGCGGCCGGGACCGGGCAATTGATCGAGATCGGCGCTGTACGCAGCCGAGCACGAGCGGTGCTGGCGATCGCCGGCGGCGTCCAGCAGGCCCCGCTGTTCGGCAGCTACTCCGGCGACGCCGTGTCCGGGCTCCCTCCGGGACCGCTTCGCGCCGGAGACGTGTTGGACGTGGGCGGGCATCCCGAGCGCGCCCGCGTGCGCTTCTCACTGCCTCCTCCCGAGGTGCCGGTGCGTCTGCGGGCCATCGTCGGGCCGGACGAGGGGCGGGCGGAGGCGCTGGTCGGGGCTCGTTTCGTCGTCGACCGGCAGAGCGACAGGACTGGAGTGCGGCTGCGCCCGGCGCCCGGTGCAACCGATCGCACGATGTCCGCGTCCGTGCGCCCCGTGCCGTCGCACGCGGTCGTGCCCGGCTGCATCCAGGCCCCGCCCGGCGGCGGGATCGTCGTGCTCGGCCCGGACTGTGGGCCAGTCGGCGGCTACCCGGTCCCGGCAACGGTGATCACAGCCGACCTCTGGCGACTCGGCACCGTGGTGCCCGGCGACGAAGTCGAGATCACGCTCGTGTCGCTGGAGTCCGCCAAGGTCTGCGCAGAACGGCTCGACACCTGGATCGCCGGAGCCGTCACTGGCTGGTACCCCACTGCCTTCGCGTAACCTCGTCCCCTGTGCCGTTTCCCTCCGCCCGGACCGACGCGGTGGCGGCCAAGCTCCTCACGCTCGTCGAGCAGGTGCGGGCACTCACCGTGCTCCCCGTCGCCTGGGCGCGGGCGCTCTCGGACCAGCAGGACCTGATCGACGCAGACGTCGCCCAGTGGCTCGAGGTCTTCGGCGTCAACGACGGGAGGCATGGGCTCCACAGCCTCCTCTACGCCTTCGGCGAGTACCGCGCCCTCTACTACCACCGCCTCTCGCACGGCAACGCGACGGGGGCGCTTCTCGCCAGGCTGCTCCGGCGCTGGTGGAAGCCGACGGAGGGCCTCGAGCTGAGCACCCCGGAGATCGGATCCGGCCTGTTCATCGCCCACGGTCACGCCACCTGCATCGCGGCCGCCAGCATCGGCAGGAACTGCTGGGTGCACCACGGCGTCACGATCGGCTGGGACTACCGCGGAGGGCGTGCCCCGATCATCGGTGACGGGGTCTTCTTCGGCACCGGCGCCGTGGTGCTCGGCGAGGTCACCGTCGGCGACGGCGCGAGGATCGGAGCGAACGCGGTCGTCCTGTGCGACGTTCCTCCCGGCGCCACCGCAGTCGGCGCGCCGGCACGAATCATCCCGGCGGCCGAAGGCACGCAGCCGGGACCGGATGGGAAGGAGCCGGTTGAGCTCGATGCTCGGGCGGCCTCCGAACGCCAGGGCACGCTCGACGCTCAGCGAGTCGCGAGGATCGCCACGAGCAGCGCCAGCAACACCACGGCCAACACCACGGCGTAGAGCCAGCCCTTCCCGACGCTGAGGCTCGCCCAGCGCGGACGTCTTTCGAGGCTGCCGTAGAGGCTGGCGTCCCAATCGTGCTGCGTCCAGCCTCGCGGTACCCGCTCGGGCGAGCCGGGTGGTGCCGACTCCGTCTCGGGCAACACCTCACCCTTCACCTCGCTGGCGACGGGCTCATCGTCTCGAGCCTGTGGCCCGTGCACCGCCTCGTCCCGGGCTCGCCCACCCTCTCCTGGTGTTTCGCTCACAGCAAACTCTACGGCTGACGTGGCAGGCTGGACGCTATAACCGTCTCGAGGCCGATGCGATGAGAGGTTCCGTCACCATCTTGAAGGTGGCAGGTGTACCCATTCGGGTGCACTGGAGCTTCTTGCTGCTCGTGCTGTTCGTCTTCCTCTCCTCACAGGGCATGACCAGCGCATTCATCGTGGACTACGTGCTGTTCCTGCTTGCGTTGTTTGCTTCCGTCACGATCCACGAGCTGTCGCACTCCGTCGTGGCGATGCGGCTCGGTCTCAAGGTCCGAGACATCGTGCTGCTCCCGATCGGTGGTGTCTCCGAGATCGAGGGGATGGGATCCTCGTCCGCCTCCGTCGAGGGCCGTATCGCCATCGCCGGACCCCTTGCAAGCATCGTGCTCGGGAGCGTGCTCCTCGGCCTCGCGGCGCTCACGCACGAGCCGATCTGGCCACCGAGCCTCGCAATCACCGGCAGCGATTGGCTGATGAGGCTGGGCTGGCTCAACCTCGCCCTGGCCGCCTTCAACCTGCTTCCCGCGCTCCCGATGGACGGCGGGCGGGTGTTCCGTTCCCTGCTCGCCCGGAAGCAGAGCGAGGTGCGGGCGACCCGTATCGCCGCAGTGGTGGCCGGCGTGCTCGCGATCGCCATGATCGGCGTCGCGCTGCAGATCAACGACTTCTTCCTGATCCTGATCGGCCTGTTCGTGCTGATGGGGGCCAACTCTGAGTGGCAGGCGGCCAAGCTGAAGAGCTCGCTCGGAGCGCTGAACGTCGGGGCCGTCATGCACGCAGACTCGACGACCGTTCCCGCGACCGTCCCGGCCACAGAGGTCTTCGCCTGGCTCGCCCACTTCCCCGGGCGCGCTATCGCCGTCGTCGACGAGCTCGGGAACTACGTCGGTATCGTGGATGCGAACGACGTGGCGGGGGCACTGCAGGACATGGCCGTCGGGCAGGCTGCAGACCGCCAGGCTCGCACTCTCCGCCCGGACACGGCGTTGTTCCCGGATGCCGTCGAAGCGTTCCAGCTGTCACGCCGCTCCGACCTTGCCGTGCTCGTCGACCGCCGGGTGGTCGGGATCGTGTACCTGCCGATCGTGACGGACGCCCTCATGCGCGCACGCAACGCCGCCGGGCCGTACGGACCCCAGGCTCCCCGTAAGAACGCGGGTGCGGGGGTGGGGAGTGGTATCGGTGGTGGGGGTGGCGGTGGCTTCGGCGGGTTCGGCGGCTTCGGCGGGTTCGGCGGGTTCGGCGGGGGGTCGTCCGGCATCTGAGACGACACGTCTCGCGCCACGGGGCGAGTCCTCCGGCCTCGCCGGCCTCGCCGGCCTCGCCGGCGGCGGGCCCGCTGCATTTTGTGAAGCCACACGGTCGCCGGCGACACACCAGCTTCACAAGTTGATCGCCACGTCACCGGCCTCCACCACCGCCAGAGCGATCCCGCGAAAAGGCCGCCGGCAGAACCGGCGGCCTCCTCCCAGATCTCCGGACGAACGCCGGACGATCACCGGATCCGGCGCATGCCGGACCCGACCGGATTCCGAATCAGAGCGGTCGGACGTTCTGGGCTTCGTCGCCCTTTCGGCCCGGACCGATGTCGAACTCGACGAGCTGACCCTCGCTGAGGGACTTGTACCCGTTCCCTTGGATGTTGGAGTAGTGGACGAACACGTCGTCACCGTCCTCACGCGAGATGAACCCGTAGCCCTTCTCGGCGTTGAAGAACTTCACGGTTCCTGTTGCCAATTGCTTGCTCACTTCCTGACTGCGGCCCACTTTGGGTCGTCTGAACTGCCTCCCCACTGCGGGACGGCTCCGGCAGGATAGCCGCTGTACACGCCTGAGCGGGCTGGAACGCCCTGACCTGCTCAACCGAGGCTGAAGGCGAGCGCCCCTCCCAAGCACACCACGCCGACCACGAGCCAGGTGACGTAGTCGTTGACCACTCCGCTCTAAAGACCGTCGAGCGCGTCCGTGATCCAGCCCGCCGGCT
>JAJYGW010000169.1 GCA_021790615.1 Actinomycetes bacterium
TGGGGCGCCTCCACCGCTCTCCTGTACTCCGGCAACCCTGAGCGAGCGTCGATGGCTCGTCGGCGTACGGATGTTCGCGGTCCTCGTGGCGTCGGCCGTCGCCGCGGAGCTGGTCCGGGCAGAGCTCTCGCCCCCGCCGCCACGACCGAGCCTCGTCGCCACGACCGTCCTCGTGCTCGCGACGCCGTTCTTCGCCGCCGGCTTCAGGCGCCTGTCGATCCTCCTGGCGTCCCGGTTCGGCGTGCAAGCGCCTCCGCGAGCCTGACCCCGACGGGACTCCCCCAGCCCGCGCAGCAGTTCCACCCCGGTCCCGCTGCGTAGGCGCCGTTGCTCCCCACCGTGATCGCCCGGCAGACCCCGTCCACCGGCGCCACCTGGTAGAGCCAGGGGTTGAGGAAGCCGATCGGGCCACCCCGTCCCTCCGCCAGCAGGGCGACCAGTGCCGCCCAGAGCGGCGCCACGGCGCTCGTCCCTCCGACCACGACCTGGCTCCCGCCGACCACGATCTCGTAGCCCGTGTCGGGATCCGCGTTCCCCGCCACGTCGGGGACCCCGCGACCGGTCGCATGGCCAGGATTGACCGACGGCGGGACGCCAACTCCCTCCTGCCAGGTCGGCAGCGGGAAGCGCGCGCTCACGCCTCCTCCCGTCGCGCCGTCCGTGGGCTGGTCGTTCCAGACGACCTCCTCGGTGATGGCGCTGGCCGTGCCCTCGAGGCGGGTCCCGCCACAGCCGAGCACCGACGGGCTCGAAGCCGGGAAGTCCACGTGCGCGAGCCCGTCGGCCACCCCGTCACTCGATCCCTGGTCGCCGGCCGCCACCGTGACGACGACGCCGAGCGCTGCCGCATCCTCGAGCACGCTCTCGAGCGCGGTCACCCCCGCCGGTGACCAGCTCGACTCCGGGCCGCCCCAGCTGATCGAGACGGCAACCGGCAGCGCAGCTGCCGCGTGGATGGCCTCGCCGACGGCGTCGGCAAAGCCCTGGTCCGTGTTCGGGGCGAAGTACACGACGTAGGTCGCGCCGGGCGCGAGCGCACCCGCCACCTCCAGGTCGAGTGCCACCTCGGTATCGGCGTCGCCGCTCGGGCCGGCAGGCGCGTTCGTCGCGCCGTCGACGCCAACGGCCGTGACGTTCGGCGGTGTCAGCCCGAGGCCGGCGAAGTAGGTCTCGAGATCGCTCGGCGCGTACCCCCCGCCCAGCTCCACGATCGCCACCTCGGTCCCGGCTCCGGTGACGCCGGCGGGGAACTGGTAGAGGGATCCCACCTCGGGTGCGGAGAGCGGCACGGCGACCCCGGCGGCGGCGCCCGGCGCAGTCCCACCAGGTGCAGTGCCACCCGGCCTGCCGGCACTCGGAGCGGGCTCCTCCCCCGCGCCGCGCGCCCCAGTTGCGACGCGCAGCCGCGGCGCCGCCACCGGCCGCTCGTCGAGCCCCACCACCGCGAGCACGGCGGCCGCGACCGGGGAGGGGAGCGTGACACCGCCGCGCTGCACCCGCCTGACCAGGCCGTCAGGGCTCCGCGCGAGGACCAACTCGACACCGAAGGCATCCTCGACAGCCCGGGCGCTCCCGACCGCCACGAGGCGGCGGCGACCGCCGTCCTCCTCGCTGACCGCCAGGCCGCTCGTCTCCAAGTGCGCGCGCACGACGACCAGGTCCTCCGCTCGCGCCCCGTGCTCCCGGCGGAGGGTCTCACGATCGAGCAGCGGCCCAACGGATGCAGCAGCGGGGAGCGGCGATGCACGCCGCAAGACCACGCTCGCGCGCACCTCCGTCTCGTCCGGCACGGGCCCGAGCACGTCCCATCCGTCAGGCAGGCCCGGCGGCGGCGCGAGTCCACCCGTCGCGGCTCCCACAGCTGGGGCCTCCTCGCCGAGCGCACCGTCCACCGGTGCACCGCCCACGGAACCTCCCTCGCTCACGGGAGCATCCGCCCCGGGACGGCCCGGGGCACGAACGGGACGCTCACGACCCCGCAGCAGGGGCGATGCCCACCGACGCCGGCGAGCCGACTGTGGCCGCCTCGCGGAGGGCGGTGGCGAACGCCTCGAAGAGCCCCGACGCGGTCTCGGCCGGCATGCGCTCGGGATGGAACTGGACACCGACGACGAAGGCCGGCCCGTCGACCTCGACCGCCTCCACGAGGCCGTCGGGTGCCCAGCCCGTCGCGCGCAAGCCGGCGCCGAGGCGATCGAGTCCCTGGTGATGGGCGGAGGTGACGTCGACCGCCTCGCCGAGGGCCGACCGCACACGGCTCTCCGGTGCCAGCTCCACGGGGTGCCAGGCATCGCGAGGGCCCCCGTCGGCGTCCTCCCTCCAGCGGTGACCGAGCTCCCCGGGGCGCTCGGACGCGAGGTCCTGGACCAGGGTCCCGCCCAGCGCGACGTTCAGTACCTGGACGCCGCGACAGATGCCGAGGACCGGCCGGTCCTGTTCCAGAGCGGCCTCGAGCAGCGGGAACTCGAGCTCGTCGAGGGCCGAGTTCACGACCGTCGTCTCGTGGGCGGGCTGGGCGTAGCGGGCCGGGTCGACGTCCGGACCACCGGGGAGCAGGAGCCCGCAGCCGGCTCTGAGGAGTGCCACACCCGCCTCGGGATCGCCGACGACCACCCCGGCGAGCCCGGCCCGGTCGAGGGCAGTGAGGTAGGACTCGGGCAGACCCCAGCCCGGGCGCTCGCCGCCGAACGGGCGGCCCGAGAGGACCACGAGCGGCCTGCCCGAGGTGCTGGTGCGGCTGAGCGACGCGCTCACTTGGTGAAGTACCACTTCTCGGGGTTCAGGTTGAGGATCGTGTTCTGCGGCAGCGCGCCGGCGAGGTTGTCCTTGATGGCCGAGACCTGGAGGGGCGTCACTGGCTGGAACAGGACCGGGAGCTGCGTCGCGATCGTGTCCTCGTAGGTGTAGAGCGCCTGGACGGACGGGTTGACGTGGGTGGCCTGGATCTGGGCGTCCACGGTCGGGTTCGAGTAGCCGCCGAGGTTGAACGAGGCACCGGTCGCGAAGAGCTGGCCGCCGGTCGGGTAGTTGTCGTTGCCGTAGAACCAGCTCACGGAGCCGAAGTCGACGAGCTGCCAGGAGCAGCTCGCCTGCGTCGCCGTGCAGGGCACCGCGGTCCCGAGCACGTTCGCGCTCGGCGCGACGTTGAGCGTGATCCCCGCCTCGGAGAACGTCGAGTGGAGGTAGGCGGCCAGGGTCGTGTTCGCCACCACGCCCGAGGGGTAGATCATGCTCAGCGTGAGCGGCGCCCCGGCGGGGATCCCCGCGCCGCACTCGCCCGGCCCCGTGCCGGGCTTGGCGCACGTGTCGACGCCGAGCGGGTGCACCGACCAGCCGTGGGCACGCAGGAGCGACGTCGTCGCGGACACGCTGAACGGGTAGGGGTTCTTCCGCTCGAAGGCCGTGGTGAGGCTGCTCGTCGGGTCGATCGGCACCGGCCCGTAGTCCGGGACGGCGTAGCCCCGGTAGATCGACGCGACGATCCCCGGCTGGTTGACCAGGTGCTGGAGGGCCTGGCGCACGTAGAGCTGGCTGAGCATCGGTCCCACCTTCGGGTTGTGCTCGTTCATCTCGACGAAGCCGATCTGCCACCCGTACCACGGTGCGATCGTGTATCCGCTCGGGTGCTGGCCGAGGTCCTGCGTCGGGATGTACCCGTAGGTGATCTGTCCGGCCTCGACCTCGTTGTACTCCGCGGTGTCGGTCGTGAAGGGCAGCTCGATGAGCTTGGCAATCTTCGGCTTCGGCAGGCCTGAGTAGTGCGTGTTCGGCACGAACGTCGCCTGCCCCTCGGTCGTGTAGCCCGTCAGCACGAAGGGGCCGTCCACGGTCCGCCAGAGCGGGTTCGTGCCGTAGGTGGCGAGGTCCTTCGCCTGGCCGGCCAGGAACGCGTAGACCTTCTGGGCGCCGGCCGTCGTGAGGTCGTAGTTCCCGATCGTGCCCGTCGCCGAGGTCTTGTCCCAGGCATGCTGCGGGAGAGGCGTGATCTGGGAGAGCTGGTTGTGCGTGAACCAGTGAGGCGAGTAGGCGTGCGAGAGCTGGAAGACGATGGTCTTCGTTCCCACCAGCTTCATGCCGACGATGTTGTCCGGGAACTCTCCCGGCACGTAGGCGAACCAGTTCTGGCGCTCCGCCTTCACGAGGTTCACCCAGAACTCGATGTCCCGGTTGGTCACCGGCGCGCCGTCGGACCACACGTAGTTCTTCAGCGTGATCGTCACCGTCTTGTCGCCGTTCGAGTAGACGGGCCGGGAGGCGAGGCTGTAGCGCGGGTTGAAGACCTCGGGGACCCCGTTCATCCCGAACCAGTAGAGCGGTCGGTAGAGGAGGAACTGGAAGTCACCGATGTTCGCCGAGTTCGCGAAGCTCGACGGCATGAGCGGGAAGATGTAGTTGGGCGGTGTAGCGGGCTGCTCCGCGAACGTCACCGTGCCGCCGTTCACGGCCGCCCCGGTGGTCGTCGAGCTCGACGTCGAGGTCGAGGTCGTCGACTTGGTCGAGCTGCCCGAGGAGCAGGCCGCAAGCACCAGCCCGGCGATGCCCACGCCGGCGAGCAGCCGCCAGGCTCGTCCCTTCCCTCGGGACGGCCTCCCCGGCGACCCGGCTCCCCCACCGGGGGTCACGCCCTCGTCCGCGCCCGACTGGCTCCCCCCCGTCATGACCCGCTCCATCGTGCCCGCCTCCTGCGCTCGGCCAGTCCTGATCCGTCTCTGCAACCCTCGAGCCCCGTCCCCACGCAGTGGCCCTCGAGCCCCCTCCCCATGCGGCAGCTCGAGGTTGGGAGACTACCGCACGACGGGCGTCCGGCCGCGGCACCCGGGTGGGCGGCGTGCGCGCGCTGGGCCACCATCACGAGCGCCCCCGCCGTTCCCGGCGTCCCGAGCGGCACTCACGCAGGCGAGGCGAGGTCGCGGACGGCTGCGGTGAGTTGACCGGCCTCGAGGCGCACGAGCGACGCTCCGAGCGCCTCCGCCAGCTCGCCGGCGAGCCCGAGGCGTGTCCTCCCGTCCTCGGCGTCCACGACGACCCCGCGAATGCCTGCGAGCCGGAGCCGTCGAGCCGCAGCGAGCGCCGCAGCCACCGGGTCCTCCCCAGCTGGCCCGGCCGTCGCCCGCCCGTCGGACACCACGACGACGACGGGCACGAGGCCCGAGGTGCTCGTCGCGAGCTCGTGGGCCCGGTCGAGGCCCGCTGCAAGGGCTGTCCGCCCGCCGGTCGTCACGCCAGCGAGGCGAGCGCGAGCGACCTCCACACTGGCCGTGGGTCGGAGGAGCACGTCCGCTCCGCCGGCCCGGAGAGCCACCACGGCGACTCGATCCCGACGCTGGTAGGCGTCGGTGAGCAGCTCGTAGGCAGCGGCGCGGGCGACGTCGAGCCGGCGAGCTGCCCCCATCGAGCCCGAGGCGTCCACGACGAGCACGACCAGGTTCCCCGCTCGCTCGAGGCGTCGGAAGCTGCGCAGGTCCTCGAGCGCAGGACGCCCCGGCGGGCCGGCCTCCTCCCGGGCGTGGCGTCCGACGCTCGCACGGAGGGTCGCCACGGCCGACACGCCAGCGGGATCGCCCTCGACGTACGGCCGGTCACCGATGACCCTGCCCCGAGCACTCCCGCCGTCGGGCTGCCCGGGCGAGCGGCCTCCCCGCCCGTGACCCGACGGCGTCCCGGGGCGGGAGGGCACGCCTCGGCTGGGCTGCACCCGCCGGAGCGCTGCCGAGAGGGCGCCGCTCCCGCCCGGCGCCGACACGGGGTCCAGGCCGCCGGCCGGCGCTACGCCCGCCGACCCTCGCCGCCGAGCACCCTCCCCGGCGCCTCGCCGGCTCGGCCGGGGCGGAGCGGTCGGATCGCCGTCGGGGACATCCGACCCGCCCTCGGCCGCCGCCTCGCCGCCCGGCGTGCCGTCCTCCCCTGCCACCCTGCTGGCAGCCGACCCCTCCTCGCCGGCTGACTCCCCCGCAGCTCGCCCATCCTCGTCGCCAGACCCGTCGACCGCGTGGCGGCCGTCCCGCCCCGCAGGCCCCTCCCCAGCCCGGCCTGCGCCCCTGCCGACGCTCGCCTCCCTCTGAGACCCCGTCGTCCTGTGAGGCCCTGTCGTCCGAGGCCCATCGAGTGCCGACTCGAGCGCTGCCTCGAGCGTTGCGGGATCGAGCCCACCGGCTTCGAGCGGCGCCTTGCGGGCCCGGTGACCGAGCACGGCCGGCGCGACCCGGGCCAGCTCCGCGGTCGTGGCGAGCGGCGTGCCCTCCCAGGCGGCGAGGGCGGCGGCGGCACGACAGAGCGCCAGGTCCGCCCGGAGCCCGTCGCAGTCCAGCGCGAGCGCGAGCCGGCTCGCCGCGTCCATCAGGCCCGGTGCGAGCGGCGCTGCGAGGCCCCTCCCCCTCGGCTCCGCCTCCCCCGCCTCCTCGCCCGCCGAACCGCCGGCGCCACGCGTGCGCGCCGCGGCGAGCCGCCCCGCGAGCTCCCCCTCCTCGGCCGCCCACGCCTCGACGAACCCCGCAGGATCTGCGTCGAAGGCGAGCCTCCGCTCGACGGCACGCGCCCGCTCGACGGCGTCACGAGTGCCGACGACCTCGACGGACAGCCCGAAGCGATCGAGCAGCTGTGGACGCAGCTCCCCCTCCTCGGGGTTCATCGACCCGATCAAGACGAAACGTGCCCGGTGCTCGAACGCGACCCCGTCGCGTTCGACCCGGTTGCGCCCGGAGGCGGCGACATCGAGGAGCAGGTCGACGAGGTGGTCGGGGAGCAGGTTCACCTCGTCGACGTAGAGCACGCCGCCGTCCGCGTCCGCGAGCAGGCCCCGGCGCGCCACGACTCCCTCCCCGGCGAGCGCACGCCCGAGGTCGATGCTCCCGGCGACCCGGTCCTCGGTGGCGCCGAGCGGGAGCTCGACGAAGGGAGCGCCATCGGGGAGCAGGCGAGCGAGACCGCGCGCCAGCGTGGTCTTCGCGGCGCCGCGCTCCCCGCGGAGCAGCACTCCCGAGAGCGCGGGGTCGACGGTCGCGAGCAGGAGTGCCAGCTTCACCTCCTCCTGGCCGACGACAGCAGAGAAGGGGTAGACAGCTGCGCTCGGCCCACCGCGCCCGGGCGGCGACGGGCTCACCGCCTCGGAGAGGTCCTCGGTCACCGACGGGTTCTCGGTCACCGACGGGTTCTCGGTCACCGACGGGTTCTCGCCTACCGACCGATGCCCGGTCACCGACGGGTTCCCGCCTACCGACGGCGTCTCGCTCATCGGCCCTCC
>JAJYGW010000025.1 GCA_021790615.1 Actinomycetes bacterium
CGCTTCAATGACCTCTGGGGCGTCCGAGGGATGGCGCGGGGCGCGATCGTCGTCGTCTGCTCGGACGGCTGGGACCGGGGCGACCCGGAGCTGCTCGGTGCGGAGATGGCGCGGCTACACCGGGTCACGCACCGGGTGGTCTGGGTGAACCCCCTCAAGGCGAGCCCGGGCTACGCCCCGCTCGCTCGCGGGATGGCAGCGGCCCTTCCGAGCGTTGACGCCTTCGTGGAGGGTCACTCGCTCGAGTCGTTGGAGGCGCTGGCCGAGGTCATCGGGCAGTGACCGGCGCCCGGTGCCCGGCGCGAACCGGACGTAGGGAGGAGTGGCGATGAGAGAGGTCCTGGGTGACGTCGCTCGCTGGCGGTCCGAGGGAGCCGCAGTGGCCCTCGCGCGTGTGGTCGGGGTGGAGGGGTCCGGGCCACGCGATCCCGGTGCGGCCATGGCCGTCTCGGCGGACGGCCGCGTGGCCGGCTCGGTGTCCGGAGGCTGTGTCGAGGGCGCGGTCGTCGAGAGCGCGCAGGCTGCCCTCGCCGACGGGCGTGTCCGCCTGGAGACCTTCGGCTACTCCGACGACGAGGCGTTCGCCGTCGGGCTCACCTGCGGGGGGACGCTCCGGATCCTCGTCACACCCGCCGTCACCCCCGTGCACGATGCGCTTGCCCGGTCGCTCGCGACCGAGGAGCCAGTGGTGCTCGCGACCGTGGTCGGCCTCGGCGAGCCGGGCGGAGCAGGCGACGCAGGCGCGGGTGTCGCGGGGGCCGGTGCCACACGAGCGGCTGTGACCGAGGCGGGTGCCACCGAGGCGCCCGCCGCCGACTGGGCCTACGAGCCGGACGACGAGGAGCTCTCGCCCGAGGGGAGCGCGGGGCGTGCACCGCTCGGTCGGATCGAGCGGGGTGCCGTGCTGCTCGTGCATGCCGACGGGGAGGTCGACGGTGGGCTCGGTGACGCGGGGCTGGACCGCGTCGTCACCCGGGACGCGCTCGGTGCGCTCGCCACGGGGACGAGCGTGACGAGGCACTACGGTCGGCACGGCCAAGCACGGGCGCGCGACGTCGAGGTGTTCCTCGAGGTCTTCGCGCCGCCCCCGAAGATGGTCATCTTCGGGGCAGTGGACTTCACGGCGGCGCTCGCGCGGGTCGCCAAGGTCCTCGGCTATCGCGTGACGGTCTGCGATGCCCGACCGGTGTTCGCCACCCGGGACCGGTTCCCGATGGCCGACGAGGTCGTGGTGGACTGGCCCGACCGCTTCCTCCGGGCGCGTGGTGCGGAGCTCTCGGCGCGCGACGCCGTCTGCGTGCTCACCCACGACCCGAAGTTCGACGTCCCGGCGATCCGCGCGGCACTCGCGACCGGAGTGGGCTACCTCGGTGCGATGGGCTCTCGGCGGACCCACGTGGAGCGGACGCGACGGCTCGTGGAGGCGGGGGTTGCGCCGGGCGACCTCGACCGGGTCATGGGGCCGATCGGCATCGACATCGGCGCACGCACCCCCGAGGAGACGGCGATCTCGATCTGTGCGGAGATCATCGCGCTGCGAACGGGACGCCCGACGGTCTCGCTCCGTGATCGCGAGGGCCCGATCCACCAGCCCCAACCCGTCTCCGCCGCCCACTGACCCGCCGTGGCGACGGCTGCGACGGTGGTGCTGGCAGCGGGGGGTGGGCAGCGCTTCCGCTCGGGTTCCGGCGGGCACAAGCTGCTCGCACTGCTCGACGGTCGTCCACTGGTCTGTTTCGCTGTCGAGGCCGCCCTCTCGGCGGGTGCCGACGAGACCGTCGTGGTCACCGGCTCGGTCGAGCTCGCCGGCCACCTCCCTCCCGAGGTCACCGTCCTCGAGAACGCGTCCTGGGCCGAGGGCCAGGCGACCTCGCTCGCCGTCGCGCTCGACTGGTGCCGGCGCCAGGGGCACGCAACCGCGGTGATCGGCCTCGGCGACGCGCCCGGGATCCCGGGAGCGGCATGGCGCGCACTGCTCGACGTGCGAGCGCCGCTCGCGGTTGCCACCTTCGCAGGCAGGCGACATCCGCCCGTTCGTCTCGAGCGCAGCGTCTGGGGAGCTGTACCGGTGGTGGGTGACGAGGGCGCGCGCGGCCTGCTGCGGTCGCCCGACGTGGTGGAGGTTCCCTGTCCCGGCGCGGCGGCCGACGTCGACACCGTCGAGGACCTCGCGCGGGTCGCACCCCTCCTCCGTCGGGAGAGCGGGACGGCAGTGGCGCATCGGCTGTCGCGCCCGGGGTCCAGCTCCGGCTCCGGTGCGCTCGGCGGGGGGTGAGCCCGCCAGCTTCGCTGGTGTGCAGGCTAGGTTGACTGCGCAGGTGTCGACGGGAGGCGCAGATGGAGCTACACAACGAGTTCACGGTGCGGACACCGGTCGAGGAGGCCTGGCGGATCCTGACCGACCTGGAGCGCATCGCGCCCTGCATGCCCGGCGCGCGCCTCACCGAGGTGGAGGGGGACGACTACCGCGGCAGCGTCAAGGTGAAGGTCGGGCCCATCACGGCCGAGTACCGAGGTGTCGCGCGCTTCCTCGAACAAGACGAGGAGGCCCGCCGAGCGGTGCTGCGTGCCGAGGGGCGCGACACGAGGGGCCAGGGGAATGCGAACGCCACGATCACGGCGACGCTCGTCGCGGAGGGCTCGGCGACGAAGGTCACGGTGGAGACCGACCTCGCGATCACGGGCCGGGTCGCGCAGTTCGGCCGCGGCGTTCTTGCCGACGTGAGCGGGAAGCTGCTGGGCCAGTTCGTCGACTGCCTGGAGAGGACCGTCCTGGTCGGGCCAGCCGCTCCCGCCGACGCGGTGGTGGCCGGCGCCGGGACCGATCCCGTCGGCGATGCCGTGGCGCCCGGGACGACCGGCGAGTCCGGCACGGAGGGCACGGCTCCGGGTGAGGCCGACGGTTCGGCTGCCGCGGCCAGCGCGAAACGCGCCGCGGCGAGCCGGTCGCGGAGCCGGGCCAAGACCACCACCGAGACGCCCGTGCCGGGCACCGAGGTGCCGGTCCCTGCCGGCGAGGCGGCGGCACCGGGAGCCGGACCGTCCGCGGACGTGGCCGGGGCCGGTGAGGCCGGGCGGAAGGACGCCGCCGGAGCGCACGAGGCGAGCGAGTCCGCTCCGACTGCTGGCGCAGGACCACGCTCGATCGCAGCACCAGAGACCGAGCCGGTCAACCTCTTGGAGGTGGCCGGCACACCGGTGCTCCGTCGCCTCGTGCCGGTGCTCGTGGGGCTTCTCGGTGCCGGGCTCGTCCTGTGGCTCGTCGGCCGGCGCCGGGGTCGGTGAGGGCTGGCAGCTCCGCTGCCGACCGAGTGGGGGACCCGGACGGGAGCGTGGCACGCGGGGGGCATGGCGACCGGTCGACATCGGCCGGCGAGCTCGTTGGTGCGGCTGACGTGGACCTCGTTACCGTGCTGCTCGGACGCCGGCCGGCTGCACGGTTCCGGGTGGTCCGCCGTGGGGCAGGCGGGGTCCCGGCGGTGATCGAGAACGTGCCGTTCTGCGACGACGGGCGGCCGATGCCCACGCGCTACTGGCTGGTCGACCCGGGCCTCGTGGCGGCCGTCGGGCGGCTCGAGGCGACCGGCGGAGTGCGGTTGGCGGAACGTGCGGTCGACCCGGTGGCGCTCGAGGACGCCCATCGGCGCTACGCCGCGCTGCGGAGCGCAGCGGTACCCCGAGGACATCCCCGGCCATGGCCGAGCGGGGGGGTCGGCGGGACTCGTGTCGGCGTGAAGTGCCTGCACGCCCATCTCGCCTGGCATCTTGCCGGCGGGGCCGACCCGGTCGGGTCGTGGGTCGTCGCCCAGCTCGAGGAGTCGGGGGCGGTAGCGGCGCTTCGTGCGCTCGGACCCCTCTCTGGCTCGGATCGCGAGGTCGCGCCCCCGGAGCTGGCCCTCATGCCCCGCCACCCGGCTCCCTGTTCCCCGTGACGAGATCGATCGGAGCTGGGGAGGATGCCTCCCGACTGGGCGTCGACGCGCCGTCGACCGTGGCGGCCGTGGCCGCGATCGACTGCGGCACCAACTCCACGCGCCTGCTCGTCCTCGGCACAACCGGTCAGCCGCTCGTTCGCCTGATGGAGGTGACTCGCCTCGGCGATCGGGTCGACGCCACGGGGCGGCTCTCCGAGCAGGCCATCTTGCGCACGCTGCACACGCTCGAGCGTTACCGGGAGGTGATGGACGCGCACGGCGTCGTCAGGGCGCGCGCGACTGCGACCTCCGCAGCCCGGGACGCGAGGAACGCAGAGGAGTTCTTCGATCGTGCCGAGGTGGTGCTCGGCGTGCGCCCGGTGCTGTTGAGTGGCCACGCCGAGGGTGAGCTGTCCTTCGCCGGTGCCGCGGGTGGCCTACCTACGGGCTTGCCTGCGGTCGAAGGGGATCCGTTGGTCGTCGTCGACGTGGGCGGGGGCTCGACCGAGCTGGTCGTCGGGACACAGGCGGCGGGGGCGAGCCGGGTCCGCTCGGTGCCGGTCGGGTGCGTGCGGGTGAGCGAGCGCTTCTTCCACCACGACCCCCCCTGGCCGGCCGAGCTGGTGGCGGCTCGGCGGGAGGTGGACGCGCGCCTCGAGGGAGCGGTCGCCGATCTCGGGCTCGGACCCTCCGGATCCCGCGGGGGGGCGTCATCGCCCACCGGAACGGCCGGGGCAGCGCCGCTGGTGATCGGGACTGCCGGCACGGTCACCTCGCTTGCCGCGCTGGACCTCGCCCTCGACACCTACGACCCCAGTCGCGTCCACGGGCACCAGCTCGCGAGCACCACGGTCCGGCAGTGGCTGGAGCGTCTCGCCGGGGAGCCGCCCGAGGCACGGGCTGCCCACGCCGGTCTCGCACCGGCCCGTGTCCCGACCATCGTCGGGGGTGCGGTGGTGGTCGAGTCCGTGCTCCGCGCGCTCGGGGCCCCGGGTCTCGTGGTCTCGGAGTCGGACATCCTCGACGGCTTGGCGGAGCAGCTCCTGGCGGAGCTCCGTGCGAGTGGGCACCCCGATGAGTAGTCTTCGCTGCAGCCCGGGAGCCCGGGGGACGATCGGATGACGAGGTTGACCTGGGGCCAGTCCCTCGAGCTGCGCGGGAGGCGGGTCCTGTTGCGACCCGAGCGCCCCGAGGACTTCGACGCGTGGGCCGAGGTCCGCATCCGGTGCGCGGCATGGCTCACGAAGTGGGAGCCCCTCCCACTCCCGGGCCAGGCGGAGATCGACCGGCATGGCTTCGCCGTGCGCTGCTCGGCGCGAGATCGCGAGCGTCAGCTCGGTACCGCGTATGCGTTCGGGATCTTCGTCGGGGGCCGGTTCGCGGGCGAGATCAATCTCTCGTCGGTCCAGCGCGGCCCGTTCCAGAGCGGGTACGTCGGGTACTGGATCGATGAGGCGCTCGCCGGGCACGGGTACATGCCGGAGTCGGTCGTGGTGCTCCTCCGCTACTCGTTCGAGGACCTGGGCCTGCACCGGGTGCAGATCTCCATCATCCCGCGCAACCACGCCAGCCGGCGGGTGGTGGAGAAGCTCGGCCTTCGCGCGGAGGGTGTGGCGGAGCGATACCTGGAGATCAACGGCGTCTGGGAGGACCACGTGCGGTTTGCGATGACGGTGGAGGAGTGGTTCGAGCGGCGCAGCGCGCTACTCGACGCCTGGGTGACCCGACCATGAGTGGTGCGACCACGAGTGGCGCAGCCGGTGGCGCTCCGCGGACGGAGCGATCCGCACCGGCGAGGCCCGCGTTGCAGCTCGCCACCGGGAGGCTCGACCGGTTGGGAGCTGCGCCAGGAGGCCGGGCGTGCCGGTGAGCCCCGATGCCGTCGGCGCCGTCGCCGGCCCGGTCGAGCGTTCGTGGACCGAGGACGACTGCATGCTCTACGCGCTCGGCGTCGGGGCGGGTGCGGAGGAACTGGCCTTCACGACCGAGAACTCGGCCGGTGTGGACCTCGAGGTCCTCCCGACCTTCGCCGTGATCGTCGGGTCCCCCGTCCCGGGCGCCTTCCGGACCGTCGGATCCTTCGATCCGGCGCTGCTCGTGCACGGGGAGCAGTCGGTCGAGCTCGCCGGTCCGCTCCCGCCAGTGGGGGAGGTGCGTGTGGAGTCGGTGGTGACCGGCGTGTTCGACAAGGGTTCAGGCGCGCTCATCGAGGTGGAGACCACGGGCGTGGACCCGGTGTCCGGTGCGGCGCGCTTTCGGTGCCGGTCGTCAGCCTTCGTGCGCGGTGAGGGGGGCTTTGGCGGACCCCGGGGACCGAGCCGCCCGCCACGCCTTCCGGAGCGCCGACCGGACGAGGTGCTGACCTACGAGACCAAGCCGGACCAGGCGCTGCTCTACCGGCTCTCCGGCGACCGGAACCCGCTCCACTCCGACCCGACCTTCGCCGCCCGAGCGGGCTTTCCCCGGCCGATCCTGCATGGGCTGTGCACCTACGGGTTCACGGGCCGGGCACTCCTGCACGCCATGGCCGGTTCGGCGCCGGAGCGCCTGGTCGCGATGTCGGGGCGCTTCACGCGCCCGGTCTTTCCCGGGGACCTGCTCACCGTGTCGATGTGGGCCGAGGGTGAGGAGGTGCGGTTTCGGACCGAGACCCAACGCGGGGAGGTCGTCCTCGACGACGGCAGCGCGCGGGTCCTTCTCGGCGCATGAGCGAGCCACTTCTGCAACCGACACCCCGAGTTGCGCTGGTGGTGCGAGATGCCTTCCCCCTCGAGCACCACCGGGTGGGCACCCTCACCGTTGCTGCCTACCGGGCCCTCCCGGGCGAGGCCCTCTCCGACGGCTACGCCAGCGTGCTCGCGGACGCCGACAGCCGGGCGGCAGGTGGTCCGCTCCTCGTGGCGGTGGCGGGGGGTGAGCCCGTCGGGGCGGTCTCGCTCGTGTTGGACGAGCGCTCTGCCCTCTCGGAGGGACTGGAGGAGGGTGAGGCCGGCATCCGCATGCTCGCGGTCGATCCCGAGCGGTGGGGCCTCGGCGCAGGTCGTGCGCTCGTGGAGGCCTGTCTCGAACGGGCGCGTGCGGCTGGGAAGCACCGGGTCGTCCTGCACAGCACGGAGTGGATGACGAGGGCGCACGGGCTCTACCTCCGCTCGGGCTTCGTGCGCACCCCGGCCCGCGACGTCGAGGTCGCCCCCGGCTTCGTCCTGCTCTGCTTCGTGGCACCTCTCGACGTCGGAGCCAGCTGAGGAGCTCGGCGCAGGCCGAGTCGGGGGAGGGAGGGGA
>JAJYGW010000270.1 GCA_021790615.1 Actinomycetes bacterium
CAGGACTCCTTCTTGGCGCCGTAGCGGCTTCGGGCCTGCTTGCGGTCGCGGACGGCGGACGCGTCGAGCGCGCCACGGATGACCTTGTAGCGAACGCCGGGAAGGTCGCGTACTCGGCCACCCCGGACGAGCACGATCGAGTGCTCCTGGAGGTTGTGCCCGACACCGGGGATGTAGGCGGTGACCTCGACGCCCGACGTGAGCCGGACTCGTGCGACCTTGCGGAGCGCGGAGTTCGGCTTCTTCGGGGTCATGGTGTAGACGCGGGTACAGACCCCTCGCCGCTGCGGCGAGCCCTTGAGCGCTGGGCGCTTCGACTTCGTGGAAGTCGACTGCCGACCCTGGCGGACCAGCTGTGCGATGGTGGGCACTGGTTTCCCTCTCGTGACAAGTTTGCTCGCGCGCCACGCGTCCGCTCCCGACCCTGCTTCGGTGAGCCTTCCGACGCGCGCCCCCAGCTGGACACGAGGACCGAGCGGCGGAACCGCCTGGGCGTCGTGGCCACTCGGGCTTCGACTCGTTTCGTGCGCCCCAGGTCGCTGGGTCGCACGAAGCCGACTGTACCTTAGCCGGCCCGAACGGCCGCAGGATCACCCCGCTGGCCACAACGGGGCTCGCTCGGCGCGTGCCGGGGACGGGAAGTCGAAGGTCGGCGGACGTTCAGGAGACGTCCGCCTCTCCCTCGATCTCCTCGTCGGCGACCGTGAAGCCCTGCGCGGCCGCCCGATCTTCACCGGCGGCGCCTTCGGTCGTCGCCCCCGGCGCTGTGCTCCCCGGAGCTGCGGGATCGAACGCCGGGCTCGACGCGCCCTCGAGATCGGGACCCTCGGGGCCGCGCGCCGCCGGCGGGAGGCCGCCGCCATCGGCGGCGTCACCGCCGCCGAGCCAGCTCGCCAGCAGTGCGGCGTCGGTGTCGGCCGGCGGCACGGCCTCTGGCCCCGCCCGGAGCCACGCGGCTAGCCCGTCGGTCTCGCCGTCGAGCTCGGACGACCAGAAGGCGAGATGCTCCGCGTCGGGTGCGTCGACCTCGACCGATCGGTACCGGCCGACGCCGGTTCCCGCCGGGATCAACTTGCCGATGATGATGTTCTCCTTGAGCCCGAACAACCGGTCGGACCTGCCCTCGATCGCCGCCTCCGTGAGGACTCGCGTGGTCTCCTGGAACGACGCGGCAGAGAGCCAGGAGTCCGTCGCGAGCGACGCCTTGGTGATGCCCATGAGCTCGGGCCGGCCCTCGGCCGGGCGACGCCCCGCACCGACCAAGCTGCGGTTGACCTCGGCGTAGGTCCGTGCGTCGACGCGCTCCCCGGGGAGGAACGGGGAGTCGCCCGGCTCCGCAACGGTCACCCGCCGGAGCATCTGGCGCACGATGAGCTCGATGTGCTTGTCGTGAATGGGTACCCCCTGGTCCCGGTAGACCTTCTGGACCTCCTCGACCAGGTACTGCTGGGTCTCGCGGATCCCCTTGATCTCGAGGAGCTCCTTCGGGTCCTTCGGGCCCTCGACGAGGGCGTCGCCGGCGCTCACCTCCTGGCCGTCACTGACCTCGATGTGCACTCGTCCCGAGACGACGGTGGTCTCCTCGGTGCCGTCGTCGGCCACGATGGTGAGCCGCCGGCCCGCTTCCTCCTCGGTGATGCGCACGACGCCCGAGGTGCGAGCCAGGATCGCCGCGCCCTTCGGCGTGCGGGCCTCGAACAGCTCCACGACGCGAGGCAAGCCGTGGGTGATGTCCTCGCCCGCGACACCCCCGGTGTGGAAGGTCCGCATGGTGAGCTGGGTTCCCGGCTCGCCGATCGACTGGGCGGCGATGACCCCGACGGCCTCGCCGAACTCGATCGGACGCCCCGTCGCGAGCGAGTGGCCGTAGCACGCGCCACAGATGCCGTGGGTGGCCTCGCAGGTGAGGACCGAACGCACCCGCACCCGCTCGACGCCCGGGTCGTCACGCAGCACTGCCACCTCGGCATCGAGCAGCAGGCGACCCGCCTCGAGGCGGCTGCCGTCGGCGAGGGCGACCGGCTCTGCGAGGAGCCGGCCGAACAGTCGCGTCTCCAGGTAGCTGCGCCGGCCGGGCTCGTCCGGCACGACCGACTCGACCCAGATCCCACGGGTCGTGCCGCAGTCGGCCTCCCGCACGATGAGCTCCTGGGCGACGTCGACCAGGCGGCGGGTGAGGTAGCCGGAGTCGGCGGTGCGGAGCGCGGTGTCGGCGAGGCCCTTCCGGGCGCCGTGCGTGGAGATGAAGTACTCGAGGACGGAGAGCCCCTCCCGGAAGGAGGACTTGATCGGGCGCGGGATCATCTCGCCCCGAGGGTTCGAGACCAGTCCCTTCATCCCGGCGATCTGGCGGATCTGCTGGCTGTTCCCTCGCGCTCCCGAGTCGACCATCATGTCGAGGGGGTTGAAGTCCATCGTGGAGAGCGAGCGCTCCATGACCCGACCGACCTCGGAGTTGGCCGCCGTCCAGATCTCGATCTCCTTCTGGCGGCGCTCGTCGTCGGTGATGATGCCGCGCCGGAACTGCTGCTCGGCGCGCTCGGCGTCCCGCTCGTGGCGCTCCAGGATCTCCCGCTTCTCCGGCGGGGTACGGACGTCGTCGATCGAGATGGTGAGCCCGGACTGGGCCGCGTAGCGGAAGCCGAGGTCCTTGATCCGGTCGAGCGCTGCGGCGACCTCGACCTTGGAGTACTCCGCGGTCAGCCGCTCGACGATCTGGCCGATCGGGACGTTTCGGCGCCCGACGACGTCGTTCACGTACGGGAAGCCTTCGGGAAGGGCCTCGTTGAAGAGCAGCCTTCCCGCGGTCGTCTCGAGCGAGCCCACCTGCTCCTCGCCGTCCTCACCTCGCTCGGGCCGGCGAACGACGATCGGCGCGTGGAGGTCGAGGTCGCCTGCCTCGAGCGCGAAGAGCGCCTCGTGCACGTGTCGGATGACCATCCCCTCGCCCTTGGCACCGGGGCGGCGCAGCGTCAGGTAGTACGCACCGAAGACCATGTCCTGCGTCGGCACCGTGATCGGCCGGCCCGTTGCCGGCGAGAGGATGTTGTTCGCCGAGAGCATGAGCACCCGCGCCTCTGCCTGCGCCTCCGCGGACAGCGGGAGGTGGACCGCCATCTGGTCGCCGTCGAAGTCGGCGTTGAAGGCGGTGCAGACGAGCGGGTGGATCTGGATCGCCTTGCCCTCGACCAGGACTGGCTCGAAGGCCTGGATCCCGAGCCGGTGGAGCGTCGGCGCACGGTTCAGCAGGACCGGGTGCTCCTTGATGACGTCCTCGAGGACGTCCCAGACCTGCGGGCGGCGCCGCTCGACCATGCGCTTGGCGGACTTGATGTTCTGCGCCAGCTCGCCGTCGACGAGACGCTTCATGACGAACGGCTTGAAGAGCTCGAGCGCCATCTGCTTCGGCAGGCCGCACTGGTGCAGCTTGAGGGTCGGGCCCACGACGATGACGGAGCGGCCCGAGTAGTCGACCCGCTTGCCGAGCAGGTTCTGACGGAACCGGCCCTGCTTGCCCTTCAACATGTCCGAGAGGCTCTTGAGCGGCCGGTTCCCCGGACCGGTCACCGGGCGGCCCCGCCGGCCGTTGTCGAACAGCGCGTCCACGGCCTCCTGGAGCATCCGCTTCTCGTTGTTGACGATGATCTCGGGTGCGCCGAGGTCCAAGAGACGCTTGAGGCGGTTGTTCCGGTTGATCACCCGCCGGTACAGGTCGTTCAGGTCACTCGTCGCGAAGCGCCCGCCGTCGAGCTGGACCATGGGCCGGAGGTCGGGCGGGATGACGGGGACTGCTTCGAGGATCATCGCCCGGGGGTCGTTGACTCGCCGACCCGATTCGTCGCGGCGGTTGAACGCGGACACGATCTTCAGCCGCTTGATCGCCTTCTGGCGCCGCTGGGCGGAGAGGGGCTTGCGTCCGTCGGCCGCGTCGATCGCCTCTCGGAGCTTGCGCTCCTCCTCGTCCAGGTCGATGTGGCGGATGAGGTTGGCGATCGCCTCTGCACCCATGCCGCCCTCGAAGTAGTCGCCGTAACGCGCCTCGAGCTCACGCCAGAGCAGCTCGTCCTCGATGATGCGACGAGGGTGGAGCTCCACCAGCTCCTCCAGCGCGCGGCGCGCGAGGTCCATCTCCATCTGGGCGCGGTCGCGGATGGCGGTGAGCTCCTTCTCGGCCGCCCGCTCCCTCGCCTTCAGCTCGGAGTCCTTCGCCCCGGCCGCCTCCAGCTCCGCGAGCTCTGCCTCGAGGGCCTTGAACCGCCGGTCGACCTCGAGGTCGCGGGCGCGCTCGATCTCGCCCAGCTCCTCGGCCAGCTCGGCTTGGAGGTTCGGCAGTTCGAGGTGGCGCTTCTCCTCGTTCACCCACGTGACGAGGTTCGCGGCGAAGTAGATCACCTTCTCGAGCTGCTTGGCCTTCAGCTCGTCACGCACCTCGGTACCCATCAGGAGGTAGGCGAGCCAGCTCCGGGTGCCGCGCAGGTACCAGATGTGCACGACCGGCGCCGCGAGCTCGATGTGGCCCATGCGCTCCCGCCGGACCTTCGAGCGGGTCACCTCCACGCCGCAGCGCTCGCAGACGATCCCCCGGAAGCGAACCCTGCGGTACTTGCCGCAGTAGCACTCCCAGTCCTTCTGCGGGCCGAAGATCTTCTCGCAGAACAGTCCGTCCTTCTCCGGGCGGAGCGTGCGGTAGTTGATCGTCTCGGGCTTCTTCACCTCGCCGTTCGACCACGCGCGGATGGCGTCGGGAGTGGCGAGCCCGATACGAAGCTGGTCGAAGTCGTTCACGTCCAGCACTAGAAACCCCTCTCGCTGGCGCGGCGCTCGTCGTCCTCGTCCGAGCCGCGCTCTGGTCTGCTGATGTCGATCCCGAGCTCCTCGGCAGTCCGGAACACGTCCTCGTCGAGCTCGCGCATCTCGATCTCCTCGCCCGTGGTCGAGAGCACCTCGACGTTCAGGCAGAGCGACTGCATCTCCTTGATCAGCACCTTGAAGCTCTCCGGGATCCCCGGCTCGGGGATGTTGTCACCCTTGACGATCGCCTCGTAGACCTTCACGCGGCCGAGGACGTCGTCGGACTTGATGGTGAGCAGCTCCTGGAGGGCATAGGCCGCGCCGTAGGCCTCGAGCGCCCAGACCTCCATCTCCCCGAATCGCTGGCCCCCGAACTGCGCCTTCCCACCGAGCGGCTGCTGGGTGATCATCGAGTAGGGCCCCGTCGAGCGGGCGTGGATCTTGTCGTCCACGAGGTGGGCGAGCTTCAGGATGTAGACGTAGCCGACACTGATCGGGTGGTCGTAGGGCTCGCCGGTGCGCCCGTTGTAGAGCGTCGTCTTGCCGTCCGTGCCGATGAGGTGCCGGCCGTCTGCCCCCTCGGGGACGATCCGCTCGAAGAGCTGGCGGATCGTCGGATGCTTGCCGGCGTCCTCCTCCTCGTCCCAGTGGGCGCCGTCGAAGGAAGGTGACGCGATCCACGTTGCTGGCTCGGTCCGCGGCCGCGTCTTGGTCTCGGTGCCCCGCGGAGCGGGCGTCGTCTGGTCGTTGCCCTCCCAGCCCCAGCGAGCCGCCCAGCCGAGGTGGCTCTCCAAGACCTGGCCGACGTTCATGCGCGAGGGGACGCCGAGCGGGTTCAAGATGATGTCCACCGGCGTGCCGTCGGCGAGGAACGGCATGTCCTCGAGGGGCAGGATCTTGGAGATCACGCCCTTGTTCCCGTGGCGGCCGGCGAGCTTGTCGCCCTCGGAGATCTTGCGCTTCTGGGCGACGTAGACCCGGACCAGCTGGTTGACACCGGGCGGGAGCTCGTGCGCGTCCTCCCGGGAGAAGACGCGGACGTCGATCACCTTGCCCTCCTCGCCGTGGGGAACCTTGAGGGAGGTGTCCCGGACCTCTCGCGCCTTCTCGCCGAAGATCGCGCGGAGCAGCCGCTCCTCGGGCGTGAGCTCCGTCTCGCCCTTCGGGGTCACCTTGCCGACGAGCACGTCACCCGGTCCGACCTCCGCACCGATCCGGATGATCCCTCGCTCGTCGAGATCGGCGAGGATGTCCTCCGACAGGTTGGGGATGTCGCGAGTGATCTCCTCCGCGCCGAGCTTGGTGTCGCGCGCATCGACCTCGTGCTCCTCGATGTGGATCGAGGTGAGCACGTCGTCGCGGACGAGCCGCTCCGAGAGGATGATCGCGTCCTCGAAGTTGTAGCCCTCCCAGGGCATGAACGCCACGAGCAGGTTCTTCCCGAGGGCGAGCTCGCCACGGTGCGTCGAGGGGCCGTCTGCGAGGATCGTCCCCGCCACCACCTCCTGGCCCTCGTCGACGACACACTTGGCGTTGATGCAGGTGTTCTGGTTCGAGCGGCGGAACTTGGCGAGCCGGTACACCCGCTCGGTGGGCAGCGGCTGGCCGAAGCGGTCCGTCTGGCCCGGGCGGTAGCGGACGGTGATGTGCTCGGCGCTGATGGCCGCGACCACCCCGGCTCCCTCCGCCACGACCACGTCCCCGGCGTCCTGCGCGGCGCGGGCCTCGACGCCCGTACCGATGTAGGGCGCCTCGGGAACGAGCAGCGGGACCGCCTGCTTCTGCATGTTCGCGCCCATGAGGGCACGGTTCGCGTCGTCGTGCTCGATGAAGGGGATGAGGGCGGTGGCGATCGAGACGACCTGCTTCGGTGACACGTCGATCAGGTCCACCTCGTTCGGCGGGACGTAGTCCACCTCGCTCGTGGTCCCGTACGACGTCGACGTTGCCCCGACGCGCACGCCCGCCCCGGCGGGGCTGCGCCGCACGAGGACACGCTCCTCGGTGAAGCGGCCCTCCGCATCCACCGGCGCGTTCGCCTGGGCGACGACGTACTCCTCCTCCTCGTCTGCGGCGAGGTAGACGATCTCGTCCGTCACCTGGCCTTCGACGACCTTGCGGTAGGGGGTCTCGATGAAGCCGTAGTCGTTGATGCGCCCGTAGGTCGCGAGGTGGCCGATGAGACCGATGTTCGGGCCCTCGGGGGTCTCGATCGGGCACATCCGGCCGTAGTGCGAAGTGTGCACGTCTCGAACCTCGAAACCAGCCCGCTCCCGCGACAGCCCTCCCGGGCCCATGGCCGAGAGCCGCCGCTTGTGCGCGAGTCCC
>JAJYGW010000012.1 GCA_021790615.1 Actinomycetes bacterium
CCGCACGCCGGTCCGTGACCTGTGGCTGATCGGCGCCTCGACGTGGCCCGGCGGCGGTCTGAACGCGGTGTCGGGGTACCAGGCGGCACGGCGCATCGTGCGGCGAGGCCGGCGGGCATGGTGACGGCACCGGCCAGGCGCGGGCCAGTCGCCTCTCGGCGCTCTGTGCACGAGAACCCCGCTTTCGGAAAGGGAATGTGAGATCATCGATCAGATCGAGCCGTCCGACCAAGGAGATGCGCCTATGGCTCCGCAACACAACGGGGGCGGTGTGCGGACCCGCGGGCTCTCGGAGGACTGGGCTGTCCCCGAAGGAGGCAGCCGGAGCCTGCCCACGCACCGCACGCTCGCCGAGAAGGCGTTCCTCTCCCTTCACCAGGCGATCCTCACTGGAAAGCTTCGCCCGGGAGAGCGGATCCCCATCGAGGAGCTTGCGACGGCGCTGGAGATGAGCCCCATGCCGGTGCGGGAGGCGATCCGCCGGCTCGACGCCCTCGGGCTGGTCGAGAACGTACCGCACAAGGGCGCACGCATCACGGAGCTGTCGATCACCGACCTCCGGGAGATCTACGAGGCGCGCCTGTGCGTCGAGCCGCTGGCCATCGCTCGCGCTGCGCAGCGGTTCACCGACGAGGACGCCGCCCAGGCCAAGGCGATGCTGTCGGCGATGCGCTCTGAGCAAGTCGGCTCGGTGGAGCGCTGGCGGGCGCACAGCGAGCTGCATCTCTCGCTCTACCGCGCCGCGCGGTCGGCATGGTTGCTTCGGGTGATCCAGCCGTTGTGGGAGTCGAGCGAACGCTACCGGCTCGCGATGCCCACGAACTCGGCTGGCGTGAGCAACGTCCGCGGTCACGAGCTGCTCGTCCAGGCGTGCGTGCGCCATCAGCCCGAACGCGCGGCTTTCGAGCTCATGAGCCACCTGGTGGCCACCGCCAACTCGCTCGCCGCGCAGCTCACAAGCGGCCCGCTCTTCACACCTCCCAAGGGGGGCGAGCTTCTCCCGCTCGAGCTCACGCTCTCCGGGACATGACCGAGTTCGGCCAAGACCCGTCCGGGGTCGCGGCGCGAGGCTCACCCCTGCGCCGCGTCGTCGTGGTGGGAGCGGGAGCCATCGGCAGCCTCTACGCCGCCCACTTGGCGTCCCAGGCCGAGGTCTGGGTGCTCGCCCGCCGTCCCGACCACGCGCATGCGCTGTGGGCGAAAGGGCTGTCGGTCAGCGGGAAGTCGTCGATCGACGCCACGGTCCACGCGACCGCCGACCCTTCGGAGCTCCCCCCCTTCGACGTCGCGATCGTTGCGACCAAGGCGAACGAGGTGGGCGCGGCGGCCGACGCGCTGCACGGTCGCTCCGAAGGCGCAGTGGTGATGACGTGCCAGAACGGCCTGGGCGCCGACGAGATCATGGCGGGCGCCGGCCCGTGGCCCCTGCTCAGCGCCGTGACGTTCATGAGCGGGACGAAGCATGACGACTGCCACGTCGAGTACGAGCTCGACGCGCCCACGTGGCTGGGGCCGTCGTCCGTGCGGCCGGCCTCACGCGAAGTGGCCGACGAGCTGGCGGGGCTGCTTCGCAGTGCCGGGCTGAAGGCGGAGGCGTTCGACGACGTGCGGCCCGCCCTGTGGTCGAAGTTGATCTTCAACGCGACGGTGAACGCGTTGAGCGCGCTCACGGGGCTGCCCCACGACCGGCATTTCCGCATGGAGGCGCAGCTCACCGACCTGGGTCACCTCGCGCGCGGACTGGTTGAGGAGGGCAAGGCGGTGGCGGCGGCGGCCGGCGTCCCGCTCTACGAGGACCCCTGGGAGATGAACCTCGAGGCGGTGCGCCGTGGTGAGACGGCGCAGGGCAGCTACCGCCACCTCCCGTCGATGCTCGCCGACGTGCGTGCCGGCCGACGCACCGAGGTGGACTTCATCACGGGCGCGTTGGTCGAAGAAGGCGTGTCGCGTGGTGTGCCCGTGCCGTTGCACCTGTGCCTGTGGCGCCTGGTGAAGGCGCTCGAGTCGAGCTATCTCGGTGAGGTCCCGTGAACCTCGGGCCCGGGATGGCGCGGTGGGGCGCGAGCACGGTACGGTCCGCTCGGATGCACTGAGCAACGTTGACAATTGATCAAACTAGCGGATAGGTTCGGCACTGCTCCGGCACGGCGTGCGCCACAAGGGCACGCTCCGGGGTGAGGGAGCCGTGAGGTCATCGGAGGTGTGACTGGCGATGCTGCTCGAACAAGTTGAGTACGTGCGGCCCCAAAGCCTGGACGAGGCGTTGGAGGTCCTGGCGTCCGATGACGGGGCGGCGCCGCTGGCCGGCGGCCAGAGCCTCGTCAACGTCCTGAAGAACCGGGTGGCGTCGGTGGAGGTGCTCGTGGACATCTCCGGGCTCACAGAGCTGGCCGGCATCACTCGGACGGCGGACGGGGGGCTGTCGATCGGCGCCTGCGTGACGTACGACGAGCTCGACCGCTCGCCCGAGGTGCGAGAGAGCCACTGGCTGCTCGGAGATGTCGCTGGCCACATCGAGGACCAGCAGATCCGGAACAAGGGAACGATCGGTGGCAACTGCTGCCTCAGCGATCCGACCAACAACCTGCCCCCCCTCTTGGTGGCGCTGGACGCCGTCATGGAGCTGCGCTCGCGCACCGGGGCGCGCAGCGTTCCTGCGTCCGACTTCTTCAAGGGGTACTTCGCCACGGCGCTCGAGCCCGGTGAGCTCCTCGTGTCGATCTCGGTCCCGCCGATGCCCGGGCGTTCGGGGGCCGGGTACGCCTCGTTGTCGGTCGGCGTGGATGCCAAGGCGATGGTGCGGGCCGCGGCGCGTGTGAGCCTGGACAGCGGCGGCGAAGCGATCGCCGACGCCCGTCTCGTCCTCGCTCGCGTCGCACACGTGCCCACGCGCGACACCGGCGCCGAGGCTCGGCTGAACGGGGCCGAAGCGACCGAAGAGGCTGCGCGGTCGGCGTGCGCAGACGTCGCCGACGGCCTGCAGCCCATCGCCGACGTGCACGGGAGCAGCGACTACCGCCGGCAGATGGCGAAGGTGATCGCTCGGCGAGCGGTGGTCCAGGCCATCGACGCCGCCAAGGGGAGCCGGAACGGCTCGACCGCAGGAGGCAAGTGATGGGAGAACGTGGAACGTCGCATTCCGTGACCGTGGAGGTGAACGGAGAGAAGGTCAGCCGCATCGTGGCTGCCCGTCAGCTCCTGGTCCACTTCCTTCGGGACACGCTGGGCCTCACGGGGACCCACATCGGCTGTGACACGGGCAACTGCGGCGCGTGCACGGTCATCGTCGACGGGAAGCTCGTGAAGAGCTGCATGATCCTGGCGCCCCAGGTCGACGGCGCCACCATCGAGACCGTCGAGGGTCTCGCCGACGACGGGGCGCTCAGCCCGCTCCAGGAGTCCTTCCACGAGCATCACGCGCTGCAGTGTGGGTACTGCACGCCGGGGATGCTCATGAGCGCCACGTACCTGCTGCGCCAGAACCCCGAGCCGACCGACGAGGAGATCCGCCGGGGCATCCGGGGGAACGTCTGCCGTTGCACGGGCTACGTCAACATCGTTGAGGCGATCCGGGAGGCGTCCCGGGAACAGGCGACCGCAGGCGGGAGCTCGCACGCGGCTGCCGGCGAGGAGGTGTGAGGTGACGATCACCAGTGAACCGATGACGGGGGAGGCCACGAAGACCTGGTCTGGACGCGCCATCCCCCGCAAGGAAGATTGGCGGCTCGTCCAGGGCCAGGGCTCGTTCGTGGACGACGGCGGCATGTACGGCCAGGGCTACGCGTGGTTCGTGCGTTCCCCCCACGGCCACGCGCGCATCGTCTCGATCGACTGCGAGCCGGCTCTGGCGATGGAGGGCGTGTACGCGGCGCTCACCGGCGAGGAGGCCAAGGCGATGTGCCAAGCCCCCTTCTTCGCCATCGCCCCGCCTCCCGGGTCGCTCATGGACGAGTGGCCGCTCGCCGTCGGCAAGGTGCGCTACCAGGGCGACGCCGTCGCGGTAATCCTCGCCGACAGCCGGGAGACGGCGCGGGACGCCGCCGAACGGGTGGTCGTCGAGTACGAGCCGCTCCCCGCTGTCATCGACGGGGTGGCCGCCGCGGACCCGTCGGCGCCCCTCTTGTACGAAGAGGCCGGGACCAACGTCGTGTGGCACGGCGTGTTCGACTACGGCGACGTGGACTGGGCGCTCGAGAACGCAGACCACGTCGTGAAGCTCGACCGCCTGCACTTCCACCGCTTCAGCTCCACGCCGCTCGAGTGCAACGGCGCGATTGTGGACTTCGACCGCGGGACGGGCGTGGTGAACGTGCTCACGAACTACCAGATGCCCATGTTCGCCGCGATGGTCATCGGTCCGACGATCGGCGTCCCCATGAACAAGTTCAACTTCGTCACGAAGGACATCGGGGGCGCGTTCGGCATCAAGATCGGCTTCTACGCCCAGCTCGCCGCTCTGGCGCTGCTCTCCAAGAAAGCAGGCCGTCCGGCCAAGTGGACCGAGTACCGGACGGAGCACATGCTGACCGCCGGTCACGGCAACGAGCGCACCTTCGTCGACGTCGAGGTGCCGGTCATGGCGGACGGCACGATCCTCGGGGTGAAGGCCAGGGCGTTCGACGACGCCGGCGGGTACCTGCACTACGAGCCGCTCGGCGCGGTCATCTGGTCGCAGGTCGTGCCCGGCTGCTACAAGCTCAAGCACGTGCACGTGGACTACACCGAGGTCGTCACGAACAAGTGCCCTGTGACGCCGAACCGGGGCTATTCGCGGATGCAGCACCTCTGGATGATCGAGCGCATCATCGACGTCGTGGCGCACGAGCTCGGGCTCGACCCCGTCGAAGTGCGCAAGCGGAACTACGTCCAGCCGGAGGACTACCCCTACGAGACCCCGAACGGGTGCATCTACGACTCGGGGGACCTCCCGCGATCTCTCGACATCGCGCTCGAGCTCGCGCACGTCGACCAGTGGCGCGCCCGCCAGCGCGAGCTCGGCACCGGGTCGGGCCGCAGGATCGGCATCGGGATCGGCTCGACGCTCGACTCGGGCACGAACAACTTCGGCCAGTCGCGCATCATCAACCCGGAGCTTCCGTTCTCTGGCAACGGCGAGGCTGCATTCGCCAAGCTGGACCTGTTCGGGGAGATCAACGTCAACCTCGGCACGACGCCGCAGGGGCAGGGCCACGAGACGACGGCCGCGCAGGTGGCGGCCGACATCCTCGGCGTGTCCCCGGACGACGTGACGGTCACCACCGGGTTCAACCAGGCGAACAACTCCTACGTGGGGTTCTCCGGGACCTACGCCAGCCAGTTCGCAGTCTCCGGCCTGGGAGCGGTGATGGGGGCCGCCGAGAAGCTGCGGCGCCAGATCGTGAGGCTGGCCGCCTTCGCCCTGCGCGCCGAGGAGGACGAGATCGAGCTGGCGGGAGGGGTCGCCCGCGTCCGCGGCGACGAGGACAGGGCCATCCCCTTCATCGGGCTTTCGAACATGGTCTACACGAACAACGCGGGACTGCCGATCGACCTGCTGTCCGAGTGCGACCTGAACGCCCGCTACGTGTACGTCCCGCCGTTCGAGGTGCCCGACACGGTCGCCAAGACGGGCAACCTCACGCTCACCTACGCGAGCCAGGTGCACGTGTGCGTGGTGGAGGTCGACGAGGAGACCGGCGAGGTGAAGGTGCTCGAGTACGCGGCCGTGGACGACTGCGGCAAGCGGATCAACCCGCTCGTGGTGGAGGGGCAGGTGCACGGGGCCACGGGTCTGGGGATCGCCGCCGCCCTCTACGAATCGCTCGACTACGACGAGTCGGGGCAGCTCCAAGAGCCGTCCTTCTACGAGTACCACGTTGGCACCTCGCTCGACATCCCTTACGTCGCGACCGGGAGCATCGAGTCGCCGAGCCCGTTCACGCCCAACGGCGCGAAGGGCATGGGGGAGGGTGGCGGCGCGCCGCTCCACGCCGTGTGCAGCGCGATCCAAGACGCTCTCGGCGCAGACGGTCCCATCGTCACCGAGAGCCACAACCACTGGGCGAGGGTGTACGAGCTGCTCCATCGGGCCCCGGGTGCACAGCGCGGCATCGAGCTCGTCTCGAGGTCAGGCGGGCCCGACGTCGGCGAGACGAGCCTCTGATGCTGCTCACCAACGAGTTCGTCGTCGCAGCCGACGTCGACACCGTGTGGAGCCACCTCCTCGACATGGAGGAGGTGGCGGCGTGCGTCCCCGGCGCCAAGGTGGAAGAGATCGTTCCCCCGAGCACCTACCGGGGCAAGATCCGGCTGAAGATCGGGCCGATGACGGTCGAGTACCGCGGCGAGGCGACGTTGGTCGAGGTCGATGAGGACGCCCGCCGGGCGATCATCCAGATGAAGGCTCGGGAAGCCCGCGGCCAGGGCTCGGCGCTCGCCACCGTGCGCAACAGTCTTGCGGCGGTGCCCGGTGGGACCCGTGTTCGAGCCGAGACCGAGCTCGAGATCACGGGTCCGCAGGCGCAATTCGGCAAGGGCGTCCTCGAGGACGTCGGTGGCCGCATCCTCGAGGAGTTCACGGCGCGTCTCGAACGCCGGATCGCGGCAGCCCAGCAGGGATCCGGTACTGGCAGCACGTCGGCGAACGGCGCGTCGGCGACGACGGGCGCCCCCCCGTCCCCGTCGGTCGGTGCCGACCTGGAAGAGGACGACACCTTGGACCTGAACCGCGTGCTCGCGTCGTCCCTCCGCGAGCGTGGCCTCAAGATCGGCGCGGTGGTCGCTGCGGCGCTCGTCGTCGTTGCGGCGTTCAGGCGTTGGCTGCGGTGCCGGAGGGCGTGAGCAGGGCGCCCCGGACGAGGTGGCGACGGATCCCGCACTTCGACGCTCGCACGCCTTGACCGATGGACGGGAGTTGCTGTACGGTTACTCATATATTTGATCAGCTC
>JAJYGW010000394.1 GCA_021790615.1 Actinomycetes bacterium
ACTCCGACCGGCACTGGTGGACGGCGGGTGGACGACGGGCGATGGGCGTGGACGACGGGTGGACGACGCGTCGTCCGAGCCTTGAGGATGGGCGTGGACGACGAGCGTCGAGGACGCGTTCGCCCAGCTCAGATGGTTGGCCAGAGCCGTGAGCGGGGAGGCAGACGGGGAGGAGGTCAGCCGGCGGTGGTCGGCGGGGCCCTACGCGATCGGCGGCGGTCCGGGGAACGGCTCGCCCCTGTCCACCGCTGCCAGGAGGCCGGCGAGCTCGTGGGGGTACACGACCGCGCCGGTCTCACGGAGCTCCCGTTGGGGCCACCACCGCCACCCCGTCACCGAGCGGCGCTCGAGCTCCGTCCACGCCGTCGGGCGCACGGAGAAGCGCTCGGTCGGCACCACGAAGTACGACTCGTCCTGGTCGAAGTGGAGCCCTCCGAATGTGAAGGACGTCTCCCGGCGCCAGCGGACGGGCCCGAGGTCGCCGACGACGTGGCCGGTCTCCTCGCGTACCTCGCGCCGGGCGGCGTCCTCCAGCTCCTCGCCCGGCTCCGCCCCGCCGCCCGGCGTGAACCAGAACTCCGGCGCCGAGGGCACGTCGGGGTCACGGCCCGAGAGCAGCAGGACCGCGCCGGTCTCGTCGACGAGCACGACCCGGGCCACCTTCCGGCGGGCCGCCGTTCCCGCCGCGGTGCCGCCGGTTCCGCCGGTGCCGCCGGGTGATCGCACCCGACGAGCGTCGCGCACGGAGCGCGTCGTGCACGACCGCGGGCGGCCCTCGGGGGGCCGTGCAGCCCGCCGGTAGGCTCGTGCGACCGATGTTCCGCCCCCTGCCCCCCGACGCCGACTTCGTCGCGCTCGAGACCGCCGAGCTCGAACGGTGGCGCACGCACCGGACCTTCGAGCGCTCGGTGGAGGGCCGCCTTGGGGCGGAGCCGTGGGTCTTCTACGAGGGCCCGCCGACCGCCAACAACCGGCCGGGCCTGCACCACGTGTGGGCCCGCGTCTACAAGGACCTCTTCTGCCGCTTCCGCACGATGCGCGGCTTCCTCGTCGAGCGACGGGCGGGCTGGGACACCCACGGGCTCCCCGTGGAGGTCGAGGTCGAGAAGCGCCTCGGCGTGAACAGCAAGCGCCAGATCGAAGAGCAGGTGGGGATCGCAGAGTTCGTCCGGCTGTGCCGTGAGTCGGTCCTCGGCTACGTCGAGGACTGGAAGGCGCTCACCGAGCGCATCGGCTACTGGACGGACCTGGAGGCCGCGTACTGGACCTTCGACCGGTCCTACGTCGAGTCCGTGTGGTGGCACCTGAAGCGGCTCTTCGACAAGACACTCCTCTACGAGGACCTGAAGGTCGTCCCGTACTGCCCCCGGTGCGGGACGGCCCTGTCCAGCCACGAGCTCGGCCAGCCCGAGGTGTACACCGACGAGGAGGACGAGTCGGCCTACGTGCGGCTCGCGCTCGTCGACCCCGACCCTTCGGTGGTGGGCGACGCCCGGTGGCTCGTGGTCTGGACGACGACGCCGTGGACCCTCCTGTCCAACACCGGCGTCGCCGCGCACCCCGACCTCGACTACGTGGTCGTCGACGGGATGGTCGTCGCCGAAGCCCTCGCCGACGCGGTCCTGGGCGAGGGTGCGGCGGCGCGGGCGACGAAGAAGCTCCGGGGCCGCGCGCTCGCGGGGCTCCGCTACCGGCGGCCCTTCGAGGCGGTGGCGGTGGACCCCCGCGACCAGCGGCGTGGCTGGCGGGTGGTGCTGGCCGGCTTCGTGACGACCGACGAGGGGACCGGGCTCGTCCACCTCGCGCCCGCCTTCGGCGAGATCGACCGCGAGGTGGGCAAGGCCGAGGGACTCCCGACCCTGAACCCCGTCGGGCCGGACGGCCGGTTCACCGCGGCGGCAGGGGAGCCGTTCGCGGGCCGCCCGGTGCGCGAGACCAACGACCTCGTGAACGACGGCCTCGAGGCCGGGGGGCTCCTGCTGCGGCGCCACCTCTACACCCACACCTACCCGCACTGCTGGCGGTGCGGCACCGCCCTCATCTACTGGGGGAAGCCCAGCTGGTACGTGGCGACGTCGGAGCGGAAGGCCGACCTGATCGCCGCCAACCAGAAGGTCGCCTGGCACCCGGCGTACATCAGGGACGGCCGCTTCGGGGAGTGGCTGGCGAACAACGTCGACTGGGCGCTCTCGCGCGACCGCTACTGGGGCACGCCGCTGCCGATCTGGCGCTGCGACGACGGTCACGTCCTGTGCGTGGGCTCCATGGCCGAGCTCGCCGAGCTGGCGGGCCGGGACCTCTCGGGGGTCGACCCGCACCGCCCGACGATCGACGAGGTGACCTTCCCCTGCCCGAAGTGCGCGTCGGTCGCCGGCGCGCAGGTGGCCGCGGGCGCAGCGACCGGCTACGTGGAGTCCGAGCTCCCCGTCGCGACCGCGCGGCGCGTCGAGCCGGTGATCGACGCGTGGTTCGACTCGGGGTCGATGCCCGCCGCGCAGGTCGGGTATCCCCACCGGCCCGGCTCCAAGGAGGCGATGCGGTTCCCCGCCGATCTCGTCGTCGAGGCCATCGACCAGACCCGGGGATGGTTCTACTCGCTGCTCGCAGTCAACGACCTCGTCTTCGGCAAGGCCCCCTACCGCAACGTGATGGTCCTCGGCCACATCGTCGACGCCGACGGCCGCAAGATGTCCAAGTCGCTCGGGAACGTCGTCGACCCCTGGGAGCTCGTCGAGAGCCGCGGCGCGGACCCGCTCAGGTGGTGGATGTTCTCGCAGGGCTCGCCCTGGACCGCCACGCGCGTGAGCCCCGGAGCGATCGACACCGCGATGCGCGACACGCTCCTCACCTTGTGGAACACGGTGAGCTTCTTCACGACCTACGCGTCGCTGAACGGGTTCACCCCCGGCGACGCCGGCGTGCCGCTGCCCGAAGCCCGGAGCGTGCTCGACCGATGGGCGCGGTCGCGGGTCGCCTCGACGCTCGCCGCGGTCACCGAGTCCCTCGACCGCTACGAGCCTCTGGAGGCGGCGACGGCGCTCGGCCGGCTCGTCGGCGACCTCTCGAACTGGTACGTCCGTCGGAGCAGGCGGCGGTTCTGGCGCACGGACCCCGGCGCCCCGCCCTCCGACGCCCTGGCCGCGCAGGCGACGCTCCACGAGGCGCTCGTCACGGTCTCGCTCGTGCTCGCGCCGTTCTGCCCCTTCGTGGCCGACCGGCTGTGGCGCGAGCTCGGCGCCGCGAAGGACGAGGCCGACTCGGTGCACCTCGCCACATGGCCCGGGGTCGGCGCGGAGGCGATCGACCGCGACCTCGAGGCGCAGATGTCGCTCGCGATGCAGCTGTCGTCGCTTGGGCGCGCCGCCCGGAGCGAGGCGGGGGTGAAGGTGCGCCAGCCGCTGTCGCGCGCCCTCGTCTTCGTCGCGCCGGGCGCCCCGTCCATCCTCACCGACGTCGTGGCCGAGGAGCTGAACGTCGACGAGGTCGTCGAGTCAGAGGACCTCCGCGAGCTCGGGGACGTGCTCACGTTGGAGCTCGTCCCGAACTTCCGTGTCCTCGGCCCGAGGCTCGGGGAGGCGGTGAAGGAGGTTCGCGGCGCGCTTCGGGCCATCGACGCGGCCGCGGCGGCCGCCGCGCTCGAGGCCGGGGTCCCGGTGACCGTCGAGCTGTCCGGCGGCCCCGTCGCGCTCGGGCCCGACGAGCTCGAGGTGCGGGTGCGGGGGCAGGCGGGTTTCACGGTCTCGCGCGAAGGAGGCGCCGTCGTGGTGCTCGACCTCACGATCGACGACGACCTGCGCCGCCGGGGGCTCGCCCGCGAGGTCGTCCGCCACGTCCAGGACCTCCGAAAGGAGCGTGGCCTCGAGGTCTCGGACAGGATCCGCCTCTGGCTGGCAGGCGTGGACCCGGCCGTCTTCGAGGCGGTGGGCCGGGAGGTCCTCGCCGTCGAGGTCGCGGCCGGCCCGGGGCCGGGCCTTGCGTCGCCGCTCCCGGTCGACGGGGCCGAGGCGGTCTCGGCCTGGCTCGAGAAGGCGTAGCGAGCGGGCCGGCGGTGCGGTGCGGGCGTCAACGAGGGTGCGGGCGGTGCGGCCCTCAGGCCCTGCGGCCCTTCGGTTCGGCGTCAGGCCCCCCGGATGAGGGTCATGTGTCCGACAGGAAGCTCGTGGGCGAGTCGCCGAAGGTGACGTTGGTCCCGACCTGGTGGACCGCCTGCACGAGCTCGTGCACGAAGCTCGCGGCTGTGACCGTGCCGAGGCCCGTGGCCAGGTTGTACCCGGCAGTTGCGGAGAAGCCGTCGACGGTGGTCGTGACCTTCTTCGCCGATGTTGTGAAGTAGACGGACGTTGTCCCCGCCGTCACGCTCACGATTCCCGGGTCGTGCGCCGCCTTCATCGCGTAGAGGGCGGGATCGATCATTCCGAGCGGACGGTGTGTGTTCAGCTGGTCGGCGATCGCCACGATGCCGGCGAAGAGAGGGGTCGCCTCGCTCGTCCCGCCGATCGGGAACCACCCGGCGCTGCCCGGCAGGCTGAGGTAGATGTTGACCGCGCCGGAGACCGACGCGCTCATCGAGATGTCGGGCACGCCCCGCCGGGCCCCGACGACACCCGCGACCCCGGCCTGGTACGAGGGGCGGGTGAACACCGTGGAGAGCCCGCCGCTCGAGGCGGTGGGGGAGCCGTTCAGCCTGGTGTCGTTCCACACCCTGACGGGGGCGACGGCCCGACCTCGTGTGTCCAGGGTGAGCTGCGTCCCGCCGACCGCCGTCACGAGCGGGTCGGACGCCGGCCAGCCGACGTCGCGGAACGGGAAGTACTGCGCGCCTGAGGCTGTCACGGCCTGGGTGGGCCCGGAGTCGCCTGCCGCGGCGAGGACCGTGATCCCGCTGCGGTAGGCGTTCTGGTAGGCGCCGCGCAACCTGAGCAGTGTGGCTGGTCCGCTGAAGGTCGCTTCGCCTGCGCCGAAGCTCTGGCTGATCACGTCGCCGAGGCGGTGGCTGATCACGTAGTTCTCGGCGTTCACGATTGTCGGGAAGCCGGTCACCCCGACGGTCTCGGCGGTCGCGGTCTCCACGAGCAGGATCTTGGCGCCCGGCGCGATCGCGTGGGACCACTCGACGTCGAGGGTCGTCTCTTCGGCCCACGACGTCGCTGTGGGGATGGTGGGTGCGTACGTGGGCACGGGGCCGTACTTCAAGATGGTGAATGCCGGCGGCGGCGCCAGCCCGTACTCCCGGTCGAAGACGGCCAGGTCCTGGCGGATCTCCGGAGCGCCGAAGGAGTCGACGACGACGATGGTCTCTCCCCGCCCGTTGAGCCCCTGGCGGAAGAGGGGCAGCTCGTTGTAGGCGGCCTCGATCTGGGAAGGCCCGTAGCACAGGGTGCCGTAGCTCGCCAAGCAGAGCCGCTCGGTCGGCGGCTTCGAGAGCGGCGCGGAGACGAGCGTCCGGACGAGCGGCTGCAGCCGCAGGCCGGAGCGCTGCCCGGCGGCGAGGGGCGTCCCGGAGCCCGGGAGGGGCGAGCCCGCACCGACGAGCCAACCCGCGACGAGCGCCGTCCCCGCTGCTCCGGCGAGGAGGAACCTTCTGCACAGGCGCCCCACGGTCCCCCTCCTTGGCCTCCTTGGCCTCCTTGGCCCGACGGCGGCTCAGCCGTCCCCGAATTCTTCGGGTGGCGGCTCAATATAGACGAGCGCCTTCCGGCGAACCGGCCGCAGGGGCACGCCCTGGGGATCGCTCGGCGAGCGCGGGTATGGTTGCCGTCGTGGCGAAGCGCAAGCTCTTGAAGCCGATCGTCGCGGTCGTCGGCGTGCTGGGCACGATGGCAAGCATCTGGTGGTTCGCCCTGAAACCACGGCGCAGGCGCGAGCAGTAGCCCCGGTCGTGCGCTCCTCGTGCGACCCGCGCCCGGCGCGGCCAGGCGACCGCGGGCGAGCTGGCGGAGGTCGAGCTCTCGATGAGCACCGCCCCTCCATGAACCCCGCACCTCGATGAACGTCTTCTTCTTCGGATGCCGTGGCTCGACGCCGGTGTCGGGCGACGAGTACCGGCGCTACGGCACTGCGACCTCGTGCATCGGCATCGGGACCGGCGCCGCGGCCAGCTACGCGGACGCGGCCGCTCACCAGGCGGCCCCGCGCCTCGTCCTCGACGCCGGTACCGGCTTCATCAACCTCGAGCGGGTGCTCGGTGGCGAGCCGTTCCGCGGGAGCGTCTGCATCACCCACCTCCACTGGGACCACACCCACGGGCTCCCGTTCCTCCGGGAGGCCTTCCTTCCGGGCCATCGCGTCGACGTCTACGTCCCCGGGCAGGGGGGCCCGGGCGACGCCGAGTCGGTCATGGGCCGTGCCTTCTCGCCCCCGCACTTCCCGGTGCCGATCGGCACACTCGGCGACTCCTGGTCGGTCACCGGGATCGAGCCGGGCACGAGAGAGCTTGAGGGTCTCAGCATCCGAGCCGAGGAGATCCCCCATAAGGGCAGCCGGACCTTCGGCTACCGCGTATCGGACGGGACGTCGTCGCTCGCGTACCTCCCCGACCACAAGCCGCTCGCTCTCGGGCCCGGCCCGGAGGGCCTCGGCGAGTACCACCCCGCCGCGCTCGCGCTCGCCGCCGGCGTCGACCTGCTGGTGCACGACTCGCAGCACACGGCCGCGGAGCTGCCCGAGCTCGCGTACCTGGGCCACAGCGCGGTGGAGTACGTCGTCGGGCTCGGCATCGCCGCAGGTGCGAAGGCGGTCGCCCTCTTCCACCACGATCCCCACCGCACGGACGCGCAGATCGACGAGATCGTGTCGCAGCTCGGCGATCCCGGCGTGCGGGTGATCGCCGCCAGCGAGGGCATGGTGATCTCGCTGCCGCTCGGGGGCGACGGGGTCGACGGCACCGCCGTCAGCGACGCCACCGCCGGCACGTCGGGGGGCGT
>JAJYGW010000226.1 GCA_021790615.1 Actinomycetes bacterium
GTGCCGCAGTCGGCGTACGCGAGCGCAACACGACGGCCCTGGCCCCGGAGGCGCGCGACGGCCGCGCGGGCGGCTCGAGGGATCTGGGAGGGCCGGTTGTGCAGCGCGGCGGGGAGGGGGACGATCTCGACGGCGAGCCGACGCCGGCCCGCCTCGCGCCGGAGCGTGCGGACCAGCGCCCCGCACGCGACGACGGCGACGGGCGGCTCTTCCCGGGCGGAAGGGGTGCCCGGGCTCACTCCCGTCCGGGAGTCGGAGCCCGTCACTACCAGGTCGGGACACGGGACGACGTCTGGCTGGGGGCGCGCCACCGCTGGCCCCCGGCGCCGGCTCGGTACGGCGAGTCGAGCGTCAGGTCGGGAAGGGGAGCTGGTCGACGAAGCGGTCGTTGAAGTCGCTCCGGTCGGAGAGCTCGACATACTCCACCTCCTCGAGCAGTGCCATGGCCCCGGCCCGTTCACGGACGCTGAGCAGCGCCATCTTCGCCCCCTCGCCGGCGACGTTGCCCGCCACGACGACCCGGAGCGCCCCGATCGGCGGGACGAGCCCGAGCCGGATGGCGCTCGCCGGCGAGAGGTAACTCCCGAACGAGCCGGCGAGCAGGACCTGCGCGAGCGACGACGGCTCCACGCCCAGCTCCTCGCAGAGGATCGTCCACCCGGTCGAGATCGCCGCCTTCGCGAACTGCAGCTCGCGCACGTCCCGCTGGGTGAGGTAGACGGACCTTCCCACGTCCCCGGGCTCCCCGGACCACGCCAGGACGAAGACCCGTTCCTGCCCGAGCGTCGTGAGGCGGTCCGCGAGCTCGGGCCGGTGAGCGCGCGCCTCGTCCTCCGAGACGAAACGACCGGATGCGTCGAGCAGCCCCACCCGCACCAGCTCGGCCACGGCGTCGACGAGCCCTGACCCGCACAGCCCGGCGGGCTCCTCCTTCCCGATCACCCCGAGCGTCACCCCGTCGTCACCCAGCCCGACCGTCTCGATGGCGCCGGGTGCGGCACGCATCCCGCAGCGAATGGCTGCCCCCTCGAAGGCGGGGCCGGCCGGCGCAGCCGTCGCAACGAGACGCTCGTCGCTCCCGAGCACGATCTCGCAGTTCGTGCCGATGTCGATGAAGAGCCGGATCCGCTTGTCCCGGTCCATCCCCGACGCGAGCAGCCCGGAGACGATGTCCCCGCCGACGTAGGCACCGATCGCAGGGAAGGTGACCGCCCGTGCCCGGGGATGCACCGACAGCCCGAAGTCACTCGCCAGCACGGTGGTGGGCCGGTGGGTCGCCAGGATGAACGGTGCGACCCCGAGGGGCTCGGGGTCGATGCCGAGTGCGAGCTGCACCATCGTCGCGTTCCCTGCCACCGCCACCTCGTAGACCTCTCCCGGCTCGACGCCGGCCGCCGCACAGACCTCGCCGGCGAGTTGGGAGAGGGCGCTCCGGGCAAGCCCGCTCAGGCGCTCGAGCGCCCCGGGGTCGAGCATCACCGCGCTGATGCGGCTGATGACGTCCGCCCCGAAGGGCTGCTGCGGGTTGAGCATCGACTCGACGGCGAGCGGCGCCCCCGTGCCGAGATCGAGCAGGGTCGCGACGACGGTCGTCGTCCCCAGGTCGAAGGCGATCCCGTACGCCCGCTCCGTCGTGTCGCCGGGCTCCACGTCCACGAGGACGTCGTCCACCACGACGGCGGTGACCTCGTAGTCGCTCTGGCGCAGCACCTTCGCCAGCGAGCGCAGCGCGTGCAGCTCGACCGTCACCTCGAGGTCGTCGAGGGCTGCGAGCAGGCGCTCCAGGTCCGGGACCTGGTCTGCGAGGCTCGGGGGCGCGAGGCGCACGAAGCGCTTCTGGACAGCGGGGCGCAGGATCACCTTCCGCCCGACCCCCACGCTGGCGGCCTTGGGTCGGGTCACGAGTGGGGGCACTTCGACGGCGAGGTCGTCGGCGACCTCCACCCGGCACGCGAGGCGCCAGCCCGCTCGCAGCGCGTCCGGCTCGAACGCGCGGGTGTCGAGCGAGGTCACCGGCGCGTTCCCGGCCGTGACGCGGATCTTGCACTTCTTGCACGTGCCGTGCCCGCCGCAGGTGGAGTCGATCGCGATGCCGTTCCAGCTGGCGGCGTCGAAGAGCATCACCCGCGGCGGCACCCGGACGGTCCGCCCGGCGGGCTCGAAGCGGATCTCGTGGCGGGCTCGGTCCCCCTCCGCGCCCGTCTGATCCGATGCACCAGCGGGGGGCGGACTGCCCGACCGCGCGGCAGCCGTTTCGAGGGCGCTCACGTCGACGGTCCCGGCGCGGCCGCCGCTCGTCGGCGGTGGCCCGCGATCCATGCCGCGCCCCAGGGGTCGTGGTCGAGCAGGAGATCCGCGGCCTTGACCGACTGGACGAGGACGGGCGAGCGAGCGTCCATGATCGCGCTGGTCAGCCCCATGACTGCGGCCATCGGGAGGAACGCCGCACCGATTGCGGCGCGATCCGGCATCCCGAACGAGACGTTCGACGCACCGAGCGTCGTGTTCGTGCCGATCTCCTCCCGGATCAACCAGAGGGTCTCGAGGCTGCGCTGGACGAGGGAGGTGTCGGCACCGACGGGCATCGCGAGCGGGTCGAGCACGATGTCCTCGAGCGGGATCCCGAAGCGTCCGGTGGCGACGTCGACGATCTTCTTGGCGAGGTCGAGGCGCCGGCGGGGCTCGGCCGGGATCTCCTCCTCGTCGTTCGGGAGGGCGATGACCGCAGCACCGTGACGCTTCACGAGCGGGAGCACCGCCTCCAGCCGCTCGTCCTCCGCCGTCACCGAGTTGACGAGGGCCTTACCGTCGTAGGCGGCGAGCCCGGCCTCGAGGGCCTCGACGACGGACGAGTCGATGCAGAGCGGGAGGTCGCAGAGCCCCTGGATCATCTTCACCGCTGCCGCCATGAGCCCCACCTCGTCGGCGAGCGGCGCGCCCATGTTCACGTCGAGCACCATCGCGCCGCCAGCCACCTGCTCCTCGACGTCCCGGGCGACACGGGACAGATCCCCGCGCTGGAGCTCGGCCTGGAAGGCCTTGCGCCCCGTCGGGTTGATCCGCTCGCCGATCACGCAGAAGGGCTGGTCGTGCCCGATCGTGACCGTTGCCTTCGCCGACCGCAGTACCGTCTCCACGCTCCCTCGCCCTCTCGTGCTCCGACCGTCGCGCCCAGAACCCTCTCGCCCAGAACCGTTGCGTCCGGACGGTCGCGTTCAGAACCGTCGTGCCCAGACCGTCCTGCCTGGACCCTCTCGCTCAGACCGTCGCGCTCGCCCGCCGGGCAGCGATGAGCGCCTTCGCCTTGGCGACTGCAGCCGACGCATCCGCTGCGTAGCCGTCCGCCCCGACCGCGTCGGCGTACTCCTGGGTCACCGGCGCGCCTCCCACCATGACCAGCACCTGGTCGCGCAGGCCCGCCTTCTCGAGCGCGTTGATGTTGGCCTTGAACATCGGCATCGTCGTGGTGAGGAACGCGGAGAACCCGACGATGTCGGGCTGGTGCTCCTGGATGGCCTCGATGAAGCGCTCCGGGGCGACCTGGACGCCGAGGTCGATCACCTGGAAGCCCGCCCCCTCCAGCATGATGTTGACCAGGTTCTTCCCGATGTCGTGGACGTCGCCCTTCACCGTCCCCATCACGAACGTCCCCACGGTCTCGGCGCCGGTCTCGGCGAGCAGCGGCCGGAGCACGTCGAGTGCCCCTGCCATCGCCTTCCCTGCGATCAGCATCTCCGGCACGAAGAAGTCCCCCCGCTCGAAGCGGGCCCCGACCTCCTCGAGCGAGGGGATCAGGGAGTCGAAGAGCAGTGTCTCGGGGGACATGCCCATGGTGAGCCCCTCGTTCGTGAGGCGGAGCACCTCCGGTGCGTTCCCCACCAGGGTCCGGTCGTAGAGCTCTCGCAGCAGGTCTTCCGGGCTCACGCAGCTCCCTCCCTCGTTCGACGGTGGCCGAGTGCGGCCGACAGCTCCCCAGCCCGGAGGGCGCAGGCGTCCCGGGCCTCCGACAGACGCTCGAGGTCCAGGCGGTGCGCCGGGCCGGAGACCGAGATCGCAGCGACGAGCTGGGAACCAGCGCGCCACACCGGGGCGGCCACGGCCACGAGTCCGGGCTCGAGCTCGTCGACCGTCACGGCAACCCCGTCTCGACGAACCTCCGCCAGCTGGCGTCCGAGGCGGGACCGGCTCGTCACCGTGGCCGGAGCGAACGACTCGAGCCGCCCGGTCGGAAGGGTCGTCCCGCCGAAGGCCAGGAGCACCTTGCCGAGCGCACTCGCATGGAGCGGGACGCGACGACCGACCCAGTTCGTGCCCCCGAGCACGTAGCGGCTGTCGACCTGGGCGATCTGCTCGACCGCCCCGGCGCGAGCCACGCCGAGGTTGACCGTCTCGCCGGTCTCCGCCCCGAGTCGCTCGAGATGCGGCTGCGCGATCGTGGCGAGGTCGGCGTCGCCGCCACTTCGCCACGCGAAACGCACGAAGAGCGGGCCGGGGCGGAAGCCCCCCGCCGCCCGCTCGACGAGGCCACCTCGCTCGAGGGAGTGCAAGAGCCGGGAGGCGGTGCTCTTCGGCAGCCCCGACGCCGCCACCAGCTCGGCGAGCGAGCGCGTCGGACCGTCCTCGAGCACGGCGGCGACCAGCTGCGCCGCCCTGTCCACCGCCTGCGTCCCCGCGGGCCTCGCCATGCGCCTGCTCCTTCTCCGCCCGCGAGTGCCGGGCGCTGGCCACGCTCGTCCGGACATTCGGCTCCGAGCCAGGGTTCTCGTGCTGCTCGCGAGGCTCTACGCCCCAGCCTGGGTGCAGGAAGACCTCGCCACGGTTGCTCCGTGGGTCCCGCGCCACCTGGTGGCACGGCGTTCTACAATGTGATGCTACGTTGCTGTAGCTGCAACGTCAAGGCGCCAGCCGGAACACTGCCCGTCTCGGAGTGGGACCTGGCGGCTCGGAGCGGGGTGGCAGCCCCCAGGGCTGCGACAGCACGGGGGAGGCGGGACCAGGGGCGAGGGCCGGCGACGGCGCCGACCCGGAGAGGAGCGCCATGTTCGTGAACCGGATGCCTCGCTACGAGATCCTCTCGGAGGACGCACTCGCCGTCCTCGACCGAGGCTGGCGCCGCATCGTGTCCGAGATCGGGGTGCAGTTCGTCAAGCCCGAGGCCGTCTCGATCTTCGAGGCAGCGGGGCAGAAGGTGGACGGCCAGACCGTCTTCCTGGACCCGGACTTCGTGCTCGAGCAGGTCGCGAAGGCCCCCTCGGAGTTCGACCTCCAGGCGCGCAACCCTGCCAACTCGGTCCACATCGGGGGGGACCACATGGTGTTCGGGGGCGTCTACGGGCCGCCGTTCGTACGCCAGCGGGACACCCGGCGAGACGCCACCCTCGCAGACTTCCGGAACTTCACGATGCTCGCGCAGTCCTTCCCCGAGCTCGACAGCGCCGGCGGAGTGATCTGCGAGCCGAACGACGCGCCACTCGACTCGCGACACCTCGACATGGTGTACGCCCTGGCGACCCTCACCGACAAGATCTACATGGGAAACGTCGTCTCTGGCCCGAACGCCGCCGACACGATCGCCATGACGTCGATCCTCTTCGGTGGCCGAGAGGTCATCGAGGAGACACCCGCCATCATCTCCCTCATCAACTGCAACTCCCCCCTGCGCTGGGACGACCGGATGTTGGACGCCCAGTTCGAGTACAGCCGGGCCAACCAGCCCGTGATCCTCACCCCGTTCCTGCTCATGGGGGCGATGTCGCCGGTGACGATCCCGGCCGCGCTCGCGCAACAGCTCGCAGAGGCGCTCTCGGGCATCGCGCTCTCACAGCTCCTCCGCCCGGGCTGCCCCGTCGTCTTCGGCTCGTTCCTCTCCAACATCGACATGCAGTCGGGCTCGCCCTGCTTCGGCACGCCCGAGTCCGCCATCGGACTGCTCTGCACGGGCCAGCTCGCCCGCCACTTCGGCTTGCCCTTCCGCACCGGTGGGGGGCTGACGTCGAGCCAGACCCCGGATGCACAGGCCGGTTACGAGGCGTTGATGACGCTGCTCCCGACGTTCCTCGCCGGGACCAACTTCGTCATGCACGCAGCGGGCTGGCTCGAGGGCGGGCTCGTCGCGAGCTACGAGAAGTTCGTCATCGACGTCGAGCTGTTGCGAATGCTGCAGACGGAGTTCACACCCCTCGAGATCGACGAGGACTCGCTGGCGTTCGGGGCACACACCGAAGTGGGCCACGGCGGGCACTTCCTCGGCGCCGCCCACACGATGGAGCGCTTCCGGACCTGCTTCTACCGGCCGCTGCTGTCGTCCTCGATGAACTTCGAGCGCTGGAACCGCATGGGCGGCAAGGACGCCGCCGAGCGGGCCGGGGAGATCGCCGCGAAGACGCTCGACGACTACGAGCCACCGCCCATCGACGACGCCGTCCGCCAGGAGCTCGAGGACTACGTGCTGCGACGGCGGGCCGAGCTCGGCGACTGACCTGGCGGCAGGAGAGCATCCGAGCGGGTCTGCACGCGGCCCGAGCGTGGCACCGGCGGCAGGGGGGGCGGGCCGAGCGGCCAGCGAAGGGGGGGATGGAGCGCGAGCAGCGCGCCGAGCAGCCCGACCGTGGTGTCGACGTCGCCGAGTGCGCGGTGCGCGTCGGCCTGGCGGACCCCGAGAACCCGCGCGCAGGTGGCGAGCTGGTAGTCGGGCGCCCGGACGAGGCGCTGGGCGAGCCAGAGCGTGCAGAGCCCGGGAAGGGTCGGGACCGTGACGCCGGCCCGGTCGAGCTCTGCCGCGAGGAACCCGGCATCGAAACCGGCGTTGTGGGCGACGAGGATCGCTCCGTCCAGGAGCGAGAGGAGGTCCCCCACGACCTCCGCGAAGGCCGGGGCACCGCGCACGTCGGCATCGGTGATCCC
>JAJYGW010000244.1:0-3075 GCA_021790615.1 Actinomycetes bacterium
GGGAAGGCCGAGCCCGTAGAGCGTCGGCTCCGAGGTCGAAGGGACGCTCGAGGACTTGGCTTGGGGGTCGTCCCCGACGCACACCAGGACCCCGCCACGTCGCGCGGCTCCCATGAGGTTGCCGTGACGCACGGCGTCCCCGGCCCGGTCGAGGCCCGGAGCCTTGCCGTACCACAGGGCGGAGACCCCGTCCACGTGACGCCCGGGCTGCAGGGAGGCGAGCTGGCTGCCCGCGACCGCCGTGGCCGCGAGCTCCTCGTTGAGCGCGGGCTGGTGGACGATGCCCAGCTCCGCGAGCAGCCGCGCGTGGCGCCCGAGCTCGATGTCGTAGCCGCCGAGTGGCGAGCCTGGGTAGCCGGTGACCAGCCCGCCGGTGCGCAACCCGGCAGCGGCGTCCGCGCGTCGCTGGTCCATCGGAAGACGCGCCAGCGCCTGCACGCCCGAGACGAGGACGTCCTCGGTGGTCGCGTGCTCCCTGGTCGCGTAGGCCGACCCGGGCGTCGTGCGCTCGTAGGCGGTCATGTCGCTGCTGGACACACGAGGACGGTAGAGACGCCTTGGCGGCAGCGCCAGGGCCGAACGACCCCAGTGCGCGTGCACCTCCTGCTCACCTGAGTGCAGCGCCAGAGCGAGCAGGTCGCCGGCACGTCTGCGACGGTCTGACGGCAAGTGGTGGAGGGCCAGATACCCCATGGGGTATAGTGGACGGGCCACCTCCGACCCGGCCACCTCCGACCCGGCCACATCCGGTCCGGCCACCTCCGACGAGCGACGACCAACGGAAGAGAGACCATGACGACCTCGCAGCTGACCCTCGCGACCTCCGCGCCGGCGACCGACGCCCCGCACGGCGCCTTCGCCCGCCTCGGGAGCTGGACGGGGTCGCATCTCCGCCCGGTGCTGCTCGGCTGGTTGGTCGTCCTCGTGGTGTTCGGCGTCTTCTCCCCGAAGGTCGAGTCCGCGCTCGCCGGTGCCGGCTGGCAGGACTCGACGAGCCAGTCGGTGCAAGCCCGGCAGGTCATCCAGAGGGATTTCGCCGGCCTCGGGGCGAGCGCCTTGCAGGTCGTGGTCGTCGACCGTTCGGGGCCGATCTCCCGCGACCCCGTGGCACGGTCGGTGATCACCCGTGTCGAGGCCATGTTGCGAGCGAACAAGGACGTCTCGACGGTGGTGCCGCCACGTCGAGGCCAGTCGATCTCGGCCGACCGGCGTACGGCCGTGGTCACTGCCGGCACGGCGGCAGGCACGAACCAGATGGTCACCGCCGCCGGGCACCTCGCCGGCCCGCTCGCCCGGCTGGGGACCCGCGACGTGTCGGTGACCCTCACCGGTGACAGCGCCCTGTGGGCGAACTTCAACTCGGCCAACCACTCGGCCATGATGCGCTCGGAGATGCTGTCGTGGCCGGTCACGCTGGCCATTCTCGTCGTCGCCTTCGGGAGTTTGGTGGCGGCCGGGCTGCCGTTGATGCTCACCATGGCCGGCCTGCTCGTCTCGGCAGGGGCGCTCGTGCTCGTGAACGACCTCACGCCCGTGTCGATCTGGGCGCTGAACTTCGCGCTCATGTTCTCTCTGGCGCTCGGGATCGACTACGCCCTGTTCCTCGTCGTGCGGTTCCGCGCCGCGCTCGAGCGCCGGAAGGCACAGCCCGGCGACCGTGCGGCTGCGGCGGCAGCGGCGGCCGAGACGCTTGCCACCGCGGGCAAGGCCGTCGCGTTCTCCGCGTTGACCGTCCTCGCGTCGTTGGCGTCCATCCTGATCGTGCCGAGCCCGGCCTTCCGGTCGATGGCGCTCGGCATCATGCTCTCGGTCGTCGCCGTGCTGGCCGCCACGCTCACCCTTCTTCCGGCCGCCCTGGGCAAGCTCGGCACGCGGGTCAACTCCATGCGGGTTCGGCTCCGCCGAGGAGAGCCGGACCGGCCCGCAGGGCACAAGCTCGAAGAGCGTCTCCACGCCTGGGGCCGCTTCCTCTGGGCGCACCCCTGGCCGGCCGCGCTGGCCGGGCTCGCGGTGCTCGTCCTCGCCGCGTTGCCGGTGCTGGGGCTCCGCACGTCGATGCCCTCCATCACCATCGTCCCGGCGTCCGCCAACGCGCGCGTCGGCTACGACCAGGTGACGGGCGCCTTCGGGCCAGGGTTCCCGGGGACGCTGCAACTGGTGGTACCGGTCGCTGACCAGGCAGCGGCGCTGCGTGCGGCCCGCCATACCAGGGGCGTCGCCGAGGTGATGCCCGGGCCGACGAGCCACGGCTGGTCGCTCGACCAGGTCGTACCGGCCAGCGGCCCTTCGACCGTGTCGACGGACGCCACCATCGGCCGCCTCCGAGGCGACCTGCCGCACGGCGCGCTCGTCGGTGGTGCCGCAGCCGAGAATTACGACCTGCAGCAGGCACTGGCCAGCCGGACGCCGCTCGTCTTCGGCATGCTCGCCGGTCTCGGGTTCCTCGTGCTGCTCGTGGCCCTCGGCGCTCCGCTCGTCGCCTTCGCCGGGGTGGTGGTGACCGGCCTGTCGGTCGCCGGCGCGTTCGGCGTGGCCCGGCTCATCTTCCAGAACGGCGACCTCTCGGGCCTGCTCCGCTTCACGCCGCAAGGGTTCGTCGACGCCTGGGCACCCCTGTTCTTCGGAGCCATGGTGTTCGGCGTCGCGATGGACTACACGCTCTTCCTGCTGTCGGCTGCAAAGGAGCGGTACGAGACCCATCGAGATCCCGAGCACTCCATGGTCGGCTCCGTCCGCACGTCGGGTCGGGTGGTCGTGTCCGCGGCAGCGGTCATGATCGCGGTGTTCCTGACGTTCGCCCTGTCCGGCCCGCTCGCGCCGAAGGAGATGGGGGTCATCCTCGCCGTCGCCGTCGCGCTGGACGCGATCGTGGTTCGCCTGGTGCTCCTGCCGGCCCTCCTGCGCCTCGCCCACCATGCGGCGTGGCACCAGCCCAGGTGGCTGGCGCGGTTGCTGCCGACCGTGAGGTTCGCGCACTGAGCACGCCAGCCGGGACGAGGGCTCGCCGCGACGCGGGTAGGGAGGTGCACGCCGCCGGACCCGCGCTGGTGCGGGCCGAGGGAGGGGAGTGCGCAC
>JAJYGW010000244.1:3085-6898 GCA_021790615.1 Actinomycetes bacterium
ACTGAGCACGCCAGCCGGGACGAGGGCTCGCCGCGACGTGGGGTAGGGAGGTGCACGCCGCCGGACCCGCGCTGGTGCGGGCCGAGGGAGGGGAGTGCGCACCGGGTCCTACACTTGCGTCGTGGCCGCGCCGGAAGGCTCGACACCCCCGGCCCGGGGAGCGGCTCCAGAAAGGACCGTCGCCGTGGGGAGGAGGGTGTTCTTCGGCATGGTCGCGCTCGGCGCCGCAGGCGTCGTCTTCGGCTCGACGGTCCAGAGCCGCGTCGGCCGTGCGCTCGGACCGGGGCTCGCAGATGTCCTCCCCGGTGGGAACCTCTTCCAGATCTACAGCGTGAGCGACACGTTCCCGGCGATCTCACAGCACGCGTACCGCCTCTCGGTGTCCGGGCTCGTCGAGCGCCCCGCCACCTTCACGTTCGCCGATCTCGAGGCCATGCCGCAGGTCCGGCTGGTGAGGACGTTCCAGTGCGTGACGGGCTGGCGAGTCCCCGACGTGCACTGGGAAGGTGTGCGGCTCTCGCAACTCCTCGAGACCGTCGGGCTCCGGCCCGGTTCGGTCGCGCTCGCCTTCGACTCCTACGACCGGGTGGACACGGAGAGCCTCACCCTCGAGCAGGCACATCTTTCCGACGTGATCGTCGCCACTCGCATGCTCGGCGGCCCGATCACCACCGAGCACGGCGGACCGGTGCGCCTGTACGTCGCTCCGATGTTCGGGTACAAGTCGCTCAAGTGGCTCTCTGCGATCCGGGTGGTCGACGCGGTCGAGCCCGGCTACTGGGAGCAGTACGGGTATCCGGTCAACGGCTGGCTCGACGGGTCCACGTCGACAACCCTTGCACCGGGCAGTGCCTGAGGAGACGACGCTTCCGCCCGTCACGAGCCCGGGCCGGCCGATGCGCCTCGTTCGCTTCGATCGGGTGCAGCGTGCCGTGCACTGGGCGAGCGCCGGGATCTTCGCCGTCCTCGTCGTGACCGGACTTCCGCTCTACTTCCCCGCCGTCGAACGCATCGTCGGCCGCCATGTCCTGATCGCGACGATCCACGTGTGGGCGGGGATCGCGTGGCCGGTTCCGGTCGTGGTCTCCCTCGTCGGTCCCTGGGGAGCACGGATGCGCCGCGACGTCCGCCGATTCAACCGTTGGACGCGCGGGGAGCTGGAGTGGCTGTGGCGCCTCGGGGCGGCCGACCTCGAGAAGGACAAATTCAATCCGGGCCAGAAGCTGAACGCCGTGTTCGTCGGCGGCGCGATCGCCGTCTTCCTTGCGACGGGGGTCGTGATGGAGTGGTTCGGTGCGTTCCCGGTGAGCTGGCGCACCGGTGCGACGTTCGTGCACGAGGTCCTCGCCTACCTGATCGTCGCAGTGGTGATCGGTCACGTCCTCGTGGCCCTCACCCATCGGGACGCGCTCCGCTCGATGGTGAGGGGCTGGGTCACTGCCAACTGGGCACAGAGGCACGCTCTGCGTTGGGCGCGCGAGGAGCTCCGTGCCGAGCGGACCGAGGAATCGGACGCGCCGGTCCCCCGTGGTGCGGGGTCCATCGACGACTGAGGTGGTTTCCACCACCATTCGAGACCGGCGAGCCCCGGTCCGGTGCGCGCGACCATGACGGCGCTGAACGACGTCGTGCAGACCTCCCGCGCCGTTGAGCCACGACGCCGGCGGGCGCCGCGACCCGGCGTCCCCGTTCCGACGCCCGTCCGCCCGCGCCGACCGGACCGGCAGAGGTCACTCCGGGGATGTGGCCGCCCAGTCGTCGTCGGAGACGGGTTCGGTACGCTCGGCGTCGATGCCCCGGGTCTCGCCCTCTTCCACCAGCGGCAGCTCTTGCTCGAGCACGTCCACGTCGGGCGCGTCCGGCGGGATGCGACGGTGCCCGCGCTCTGTCCGGGCGGCCTGCGTGTCCTGTTCGAGACGGTCCGCTTCGGGGACCTCGTCGGTGGGTGCCATCCCCGTGAGCCTACCCACGAGGCCTGCGCCCGCCGCTCGGCGTTCCCTCGTGGCGGTGGCGGCCGTAGCATGCGTCGATGTCCGAGGAGAAGATCGTCGTCAACGCATCGACCGGCGCATCCGTGCCTGAGGTCCGCGAGGTCCGCGCGGCGCGGCTCGTCGAGCACGGCAGACCGCTCGAAGTCCGACGCGTGCCTCTCGGCATTCCGGGTCCTGGTGACGTCGTCGTGGAGATGGCGTACGCGGGCGTCAACCCGGTCGACCGATATGGCGCGCTGGGACGCGTCGCTCCGGACGCGCCCCTGCCGCGCACGCTCGGCGTCGAAGGGGTCGGCCGCGTAGAGGGTCGCTTGGTCGTGATGCACGGTCACGGGCTCGGCACCGCGCGAGACGGGCTCTGGGCGGACGCAGCGGTCGTGCCTCGCGACGCGTGTGTCGAGGTCCCCGACGGGGTCGAGCCCTCGGCCGCCGCCGCGCTCGGTGTCGCGGGCGCCACCGCGTACGAGACGGTCGTCGGTCTCGGCAAGGTGGCACCGGACGACCGCGTGCTGGTGTTGGGCGCGAGTGGCGGCGTGGGGAGCATGATCGTCTCGTTGGCCCACGCGATCGGTGCGCAGGTGTGGGGCCAGACCGGGAGCGAAGGCAAGGCGTACGCCGTCGAGGAGGCTGGCGCAGATCGGTCCGTCGTCGCCGATGCTGGTTCGCTCGCAGGAGCCGTCGCCGCCTTCCGCCCGACGGTCGTCTTCGACGGGCTCGGCGACGGCTACACGGGTGCCGCCGTGGAGGTGCTCGAGCCGCGTGGGCGGCTGGTCCTCTATGGCGCCAGCGCGGACGGCGAAGGACGCGTCCCGCTCCTCATGCTGTACCGCAAGAACCTGACGGTGCACGGCTACGGAGGTCTCGTCCAGCCCGAGGACGCCCTCCGGCGCAGCCTCGAGGGCGCGCTCGAGGCCGTGCGTGCAGGGCGCATGTCGGTCAGGATCGACTCGGTCCTTCCGCTCGAGGAGGTGAACGAGGCGTTCCGCAGGATCGAGCGTCGAGCGGTCCTCGGGAAGCTGGTCCTCGCACTGGGGGCGGGATAGAGCCGGCGGCTTCGCGGCGTAACCTGGACGTCGGCAGGACAGGAGGTGACGTGACGACGCACGAGGTGACGAACCAGCCCCCGGTCCTCGCCGAGTACGACGTCGCTGAGGACGCGACCCTTCTCGCCGGGCTGCACGCGTTCGGCGCCGGCTGGGCGGAGCCCGAGCTGCACGACGTCGGGCGTCTCGCGGGGACGGCCCACGTCGCGGAGATGGCCAGGGTGGTCAACGAGCACCCGCCGGTGCTCAGGAGCCACGACCGCTTCGGCAACCGGATCGACGAGGTCGAGTTCCACCCGTACTGGCACGAGCTCATGCGGCTCGCGCTGTCCCAGGGACTTCACGCCACTGCCTGGCGGACACCGCGGCGCACCGCCCACACGGCTCGCACCGCGAAGCTGCTGGTGTGGGGCCAGACGGAGGCTGGACATCTCTGCCCCGTGTCGATGACCTACGCGGTGGTCCCCGCGTTGCGCCACGCGCCGGACCTCGCCCAGCGCTTCGAGCCGCTGCTCGAGACGCCCGACTACGACTTCGGGCTTCGGGACCCAGAGACCAAGCGCGGCCTCGTCGCCGGCATGTCGATGACGGAGAAGCAAGGCGGCTCCGACGTCCGAGCCAACACGACGAGGGCAGCGCCTGCGGGCGACGGCTCGTACGTCCTCGTCGGGCACAAGTGGTTCGTGTCGGCGCCGATGTCGGACCTCTTCTTGGTCCTGGCTCAGGCTCCTCGGGGGCTGTCGTGCTTCTTCGTGCCTCGGGTCCTTCCTGGAGGGGAG
>JAJYGW010000415.1 GCA_021790615.1 Actinomycetes bacterium
CGACCGCCTGGTCGCGCACTTCGACCTGGACCTGGAGGCAGCGCATCAGCTCCTCGTGAGCCAGGGAGGGCCGGCACGACTGCTCCGCGTGGAGGTACCCGACAACCTCGCCACCTGGATACCGCCCGGTGGCTGTTACAACCGGGTCGGCTACTGGCACGTCCCAGGGGCGCGCCTCGTCTACGAGCAGTCCGGCGTGGTGCGGTCCTTCGGCATCGCGTCCACGATCTCGTGGCGGGGCGTCTGGTACGTCGTCCACTTGGGCGCTGAGGCACGCAGCGTGGACGAAGGCATCGTCGACGATCCGACGATCGGGCCCGGCGTCCCGGGACCGCCCGGCGGCTGCTGAGCGGCGCGGCACCTTCGCGCGAACGCCCGAGGGCCCGCCACGCCGAAGGGTGATCAGAGGAGCATGGCCGCCATGTCCGCAACCGCCGAGCGCTCACCCTGCGTGAGGACGAGGTGGCCGAAGAGCGGCTCACCGGAGAAGCGATCGGCCAGGACGGAGAGAGCATTCGTCCACTCCGACACGTACGCCGCGTCGATCTGGGTGACGTCGCCCACCAGGACGACCTTGGACCCCTCGCCGAGGCGCGTGAGGATGGTCTTGACCGTGAGCGGTTCGAGGTTCTGGGCCTCGTCGACGACCACGAACGTGCGCTGCAAGGAGCGCCCCCGCAGGAACGTGACCGCCTCCATCGTCAGCTTCCCGGCGCGGACCCAGCCGTTCAAGATGTCCTGGGCCTGCTGGTGGCTCACGCCGTCGCCCAGCGCGACCATCGCGTCCGTCACAGCCTCCATCCAGGGCCCGAGCTTCTCCTCGAGTGTGCCCGGGAGGTAGCCGAGCTGTTGGCGGCCGACGGCGACGACTGGGCGGAGGATCATCACCCGGTCGTAGATGGCGCTGCGCTCGAAGGTCTGCTCCAGCGCCGCAGCGAGCGCGAGGATCGTCTTCCCCGTACCCGCCTGCCCCGAGAGCGCGACGACCGGGAGCTCGGGGTCCAAGAGGAGCTCGAGGGCGAATGCCTGTTCCTTGTTTCGCGCGCGGAGCCCCCACACCTCGCGCTCGGTGTTGAGGAGTCGAAGTCTGGTCCCGACGCGCCGAGTGAGCGCAGACTGGCGCCCGGCTCGGCAGACCGCCATCTCGTTGATGCCGACATCCTCGGCCGTCAGCCCGGCCTCTTCGAGCGTCAACGACCGATGGGCGAAGAGCCGGTCGACGACGTCGGGCGCGACCTCGAGTGTCCGCCACCCACCGGGGTGCGATCCGCTGCGACTCGACGGGACGCTGCGGTGCTCCTCCGCCTCGAGCCCCAGGCTGGCCGCCTTGAGGCGGAGGTTGACGTCGCCGCTCACGACACGCACCGTTCGACCGCCCGCCACCTGGCCGAGGGCGGCCGCGAGGATGCGATTGTCGGCCTTGTCCACGGAGAGCCCGAGCCGGCCGAGCGCGTCGGTCTGCAGTCCGTTCAACTCGATGCGGAGCGAGCCCCCGTGCGTCAGGACGACAGGCTCGCGAAGGTCTCCTCCGGCTTCCACGCGAAGTTGTTCGATGAGCCGAGCCGAGTGCCGAGCGGCTCGGCCCACGTCGTCCAGGCGGGCCTTGTGGCCATCGAGCTCCTCGATCACCGTGAGGGGGAGCACGACGTCGGCTTCGGGGAAGGCGAAGAGCGAGGAGGGCTCGGACAACAGGACGCTCGTGTCGAGGATCACGACAGGCCGTTGGACCTTCTCGGGAGGCCCGAGCCGGTCCTCCGGCGCAACGTCAGTCGTGATGCCCGCCTCGGTCGCCAACAGCGCCACGCGCCACCTCGCTTCGTCGAGACCTGGCGTCACGCCGACGCCTGGCGAGAGGTTACGTCGGCACTGCGCACAAGCGGGGGATCCCACCTGAGCTGCGGCACAGGCGACGCAAACCCCAACGAGCCCCGGCTCAGGGCTCAGGGCTCAGGGCTCAGGGCTCAGGGCAGGCGATACCTGCCCCGTCCCACACGGGCGAGCTGGCCCGCGTCGGCCATGCGGAGCACCACGCGCCGGATCGCGGTCTCGGACGCGGTCATGCCAGATTCGCGAATCCGCTCGACCAGATCCGACACTCCGAACTCGCCACCGACCGCAGCGGCCGCTTCCAGCACCGCGGTCCGGGTCGTCCGGCGACCTCCACGAGCTTGGTCGCCTCGGCTCGAGGCTCGTTCGGATGTCGCAGCGCCCTCCACCGCAACTGCCGCGCGGCGCCGCCGCTGGCTGGGAACGGTGCTCGTACCATCCGCGGCCTTCGCGGCACGACCCGCTCGCGGTCGAGTGCCAGTCCCTGTTGCACCGGAACGCCCGGTCCCACGGCCCTTCCTCGTGCCCGTAGCGCCCGCGCCGGTCGTCCCTGCGCTCGACGTGTCCGAGCTTGCGCCCTGTACTCCGTCGGCTGCGCTCGGTACCCCTGCACCGCCCGGCTCGCGTCCTCCAGCCGGTCGCCGACCACGGCTTCCCGTTCGGGGCGCCGTTCCGGCAGCACGCGCCGTGCGCGTCGCCTTCCCCGCTGGCTTCCGTGCCGCAGCTTCGCCCCTCGTCGCTCGAGGCGACGGTGCAGGCTCCGAGTCCACCACCGTTACCTCGTCGGTGGACCTCGGAGACCAGGGAGTGCGAAGCTCACCCTCGACGCGCGCCAGAATGTCCTCGAAGAAGGAGCTCGACCCGAGCGTGTGACGCATCTCCGCCACTCGGCGCCATGCGTCGAGGAGCTGGTCCACCCGGGATTGGAACTCGTCGAGATACTTGCGAAGCTCGGTGAGCCGGTATTCCAGCCCGCTCTGTTCGGCCATCTTGCCTCCTCTGCCGTTTGCACACAGGGTAGCGTGTCAACAGCACAGTTGCGCGACACTCGTGGCGCGCCACACGGTCGACCGTCCCAAAGGTCGCCCTACCCCTTGCTTCGGTCGATCGCTCGAACGGTACTCGAGCGATCGGGCCGATGGCTCGTGGTGTCGTAGGTCGAACGACCCACTCTCCACTCCCGGGACCGGGGAACAAGGCTCGGATCAGGAAGAACAGTTGTCCGGAGCTCGAAGCCAGCCGGGCCCGAGCGGGCCGCGTGAGCACCCGAGCAGCCGGCGCACCCGTAGGTCCCTCCCCCACCTGGTCCCTACCCGGGCCTCCCCAACGAGTCCCCGACCAGGACGGCGAGCGCGAAGAAGATCGCGACCAGGACGAAGATCGCGACCAGGACGAAGATTCGACGACGGAGACCCGAGCTCGGGGGGCGGGCGGGCTCGTCGGAGCCGACGCTGGACGGCGCTGCCGACGTTGGACTGTCCCGAGCGACATCCGACGGAGCGTCCCCCACATCCGGACGTCCACTGCCTCCGAGCCCGCCAGGAATCACGAGGTCGTCTCGGGCTCGCGTCCCCTCCTCCTGGGCACGGTCCCCGTCCGCTCGCGACCGGCCGACCGATCGGGACAGCCCTCGGCGTGAACGGGACCGGCCTCGACTCTGCGGTGCCGGAGGATCGGAATCGCCACCCACGGCTCGACGCTAGCCTCCTCGAGTGCCTGGCGGCCGGCATGCACCGCCGGTCTTGGCGGTGCTTCATCGAGCGTTGGCCAGTCGGCGACAGCACAACCGGCCCGGAGATGGAGATGGAGGCGGCGGTGGCAAGGCGGTGCTTCGGTGAGTCGAACGAGCTCCTCGCTCGCTACCACGACGAGGAGTGGGGGCGGCCAGTCCTTTCCGAACAGGGCATCTTCGAGCGCCTCTGCCTGGAGAGCTTCCAGTCGGGGCTCTCGTGGGCGCTCGTGCTCTCCCGGCGCGACCAACTCCGACGGGCGTTTCGCGGGTTCGAACCGGACACCCTTGCCGAGTGGACGAGCGACAGCCTGACGGACGCGCTCGAGCAGCCGGGCGTGATCCGGAACGCGGCCAAGGTGCGTGCGGTCGTGACCAACGCTCGTGCGACCGTGCGGCTCCGAGAGACCGCTTCGTCACTGGAGCACCTCGTCTGGGGGCACCGACCGCCGCCGGCGCCACCACCGCCCCCGGAGCTCGTGCTCCCGAAGGCGGCGCCGTATGCGGTTGCGCTCTCGACGAGCCTTCGGGGGGCAGGGTTCACCTTCGTCGGCCCCGTCACGGCCCAGGCGCTCTGCGAGGCGATCGGGATCGTCAACCACCACCGGAGCACCTGCCCGGTGGTGGAGGAGGTCGAGCTCGCGCGCCTCGCTGCGCTCGCCACCGAGTGACCGATCAGAGGCCGGGGATCGGGCCGAGCTCCTGGAGGTTCGCCTCCCCCTCCGACTCCTCCCCGAGCACAGCCCCCTCCGTCTCGCCACCACCCTCACGGATCGAGTTGCGCAGCGTCAGCTCCGGGAGCACCAAGGAGAGCACGAACGCGACGGCGACGATCGGGACGCCGTATGCGAACACGGTTCCGAGGCTCCGGACGAAGGCCTCGACGGCGGCCCGGTGGATCTCAGGGGGAAGTGACGCAAGCGCGGCCGGGCTCCCGGTGATCGCTCCTGCGAGCTTCGCGACCGGGACCCCGGGCGGGGCGAGCCGAGGGATCTCCGCGGTGAGGCGGTTCGTCAGGATCGAGCCGAACAGTGCGGTTCCGAATGCACCCCCCATCGATCGGAAGAACGAGGAGAGAGACGTCGCGACACCGAGGTACTCGTAGCTCACCCCGTTCTGGACTGCGAGGACGAGCACCTGCATCACCCCACCGAGCCCCGCGCCCATGACGAAGGCGTAGGCAGAGAACACGAGGTAGGAGGTGTGCGCACCCAGGTGCGTGAACAGCACCATGCTCACGGTCATGAGGGCCGTACCCGCGATCGGCCAGGCCTTGTAGCGACCAACCCTCGTGATGATGGAGCCGCTCGCAATCGACACGATGAGCAGCCCAGCCATGAGCGGGAGCAACAGCAGCCCGGACGTGCTCGGTGAGTACCCGTGCACGACCTGGAGATAGAGGGGGAGGTAGATGATGACGCCGAACATGGCGAGGCCGACGACAAGACCCATCGCGTTCGAGACGTTGAACACCCGCAGCCGGAACAACCCGAGCGGCATCAGCGGCTCCGCAGCGCGGCGCTCCTGCAGGAAGAATGCCACGAGGAGGGCGACCCCTCCGAGGGCGAGCCCGATGATCGTCGGCGAGCCCCACGCGTAGGTGGAACCTCCCCACACGGTGACGAGGAGGAGCGCGGAAACCCCGCCCACCACGAGTGCAGCACCCTCGACGTCGACACGGTGCCGAGCCCGGGCCACCGTGTCCTTCAGCACGAGGCTCGTCACGACGAGGGCCACGATCCCGATCGGGAGGTTGACGTAGAACACCCACCGCCACCCAGGGCCGTCGACGAGCGCGCCGCCGAGCACCGGCCCGACGACGCTCGCGACCCCGAAGACCGCCCCGAAGTAGCCCTGGTAGCGACCGCGCTCCCGTGGCGACACGATGTCGCCGATGATCGTGAGTGCCAGGACGAGCAGCCCCCCAGCCCCCAGCCCCTGCAGCCCACGGAACAGGATCAGCTCTCCCATCGACTGCGAGAGCCCCGAGAGGGCAGATCCGATCAGGAACACCACGATCGAGAACTGGAAGACGCGCTTCCGGCCGTAGATGTCGGAGACCTTCCCGTACAGCGGTGCCGTCGCCGTCGACGTGAGGAGGTACGCGGTCACCACCCACGAGAGCTCGTTCAGCCCGTGGAGGTCTCCCACGATGGTCGGTAGCGCTGTCGCCACGATGGTTTGGTCCAGGGCCGCGAGCAGCATGCCGAGCATGAGGCCCGAGAACACCACGAGCACCTGTCGGTGCGAGAGACCGCCAACCGGGACCCGGTCAGCGCCTCCAGGACCGCCCAGTCCCTCTACGCCGGCGTTGCGGCCACCGCCGAGGGCCGTCGTCGCTCGGTTCCCGCTCGCGATGCCACTCACCGTGCTCTCCTCCATTCCGCTCGCCATGCCGCTCCTTTGCAAACCGCTCGTTCGAAGCTCCGACGACCTGCGATCCGACCGGAGTCGCCGTCCACTTCCCTCACTTCGCCGTGCTCCACTCCACTGGCCCGGACCCACCGGGACTCAGACCCGCCGATGTGCAGACCCGCCGGTACTGCCGCACTGCGAGGACTGCGAAGACGACGAGGAAGCCGGCGATCCAGACGAGCGACTGCCAGACCCAGTGCTCCGCAGGAGCGCCGCTCGCCAGCGCTCGGACGGCATTGACTGTGACGCTCACGGGCTGGACGTTCGCGAAGGCCTGCAACCACCCCGGCATCGTCTCGACCGGGACGAACGCCGAGCTCGCGAAGACGAGCGGGAACAGCGGGAGGAAGCCGGCGATCTGGGCCGTCTCCGGATCGCGGACGAGGAGCCCGATCGTCGCGAAGAGCCAGGAGAACGCGTAGCCGAACAGGAGGACGATGCCGAGGCTCGCGAGGTCGTGGCCGAGCCCACCGTGGAAGCGGAAGCCCACGAGCATGCCGACGACGACCATGAGCACGAGGACGAAGATGTTGCGGAGCAGGTCCGCCACCGTTCGCCCCGCGAGCACGGCGGAACGGGCCATCGGGAGCGACCGGAACCGGTCGATGATCCCGCCCTGGAGGTCCGCGGCCAGGCCGACAGCGGTCGACGCCCCGCCGAACAGCGCGGTCTGGACGAAGATGCCGGGCATGAGGTAGTCCACGTAGCTCCCGTTCGGCGCGTGGATCGCCCCGGCGAAGACGTAGCGGAACAGCAGCACGAACATCACCGGCTGGATGCTCGAGAAGACGAGCAGGCGGGGGGTGCGGATCGTGCGGAGCAGGTTCCGCCGGGTGACCCCGCCGATGTCCGCGAGCGCGAGCCGGAACCGGCCGCGCGACTCCGCCGCGTCGGGCAGCTGCCC
>JAJYGW010000171.1 GCA_021790615.1 Actinomycetes bacterium
ATGGCCGGTAGCAGCACCTCCTGCTGGGTCCGGCTGAGCCGGTGGATCTCGTCCACGAAGACCATGGTCGCGCTCCCCCGCTCCCCCCAGCGTCGTTCGGCGTCGGCGAGGGCGGCGCGCAACTCCGCGACGCCGGCAGCCGTCGCGGAGAGCGGGACGAACGCCGCACCCACGGCGTCGGCGACGAGGCGCCCGAGCGTCGTCTTTCCCGTCCCGGGAGGGCCCCAGAAGACGATCGAGACCGGCCGGGCACGGGCCACGATGGCAACCAGCGGCCCCTCCGGGCCGAGCAGGTGCTCTTGCCCCACGACCTCGTCGAGGCTCGCCGGGCGGAGCCGCGCGGCGAGGGGGGCCCGACGTGCCCGCCGTTCGGCGCCGAGTGACTCGAACAGGCCCGGGGCGCGCCCCACACCTGCGCGGGCGGCCGACCCGGACGGTCCCCCCGCACGGGGCTGGGCCGAGTCGGGCCCGGCCCGGCGACCGCCCCTCGGGCCGCCCACCGCTCAGTCCTCGCCCGTTCCCGCCGTGTCCGGCCGGCGGACTCGGCCTGCGAGCCCGAGCTCCGCGAGCGCCCGCGCCGCCAGCGGCTTCGGGGCGCCGGTCATCGGGTCGCCGCCGGACTGGGTCTTCGGGAAGGCGATGACCTCGCGGATGTTCTCCTCGCCGGCGAAGATCGCGACCAGCCGGTCGACGCCGACGGCGAAGCCTCCGTGCGGCGGAGCGCCGTAGCGGAAGGCGCCCGTGAGGAACCCGAAGCGCTCCGCCGCCTCGGCGGGAGGGATCCCGAGCGCGTCGAACACCCGCTCCTGGATGTCGGCGCGGTGGATACGGATGCTCCCCGAGCCGAGCTCCCAACCGTTGAGCACGAGGTCGTAGGACTGGCTCCGCACCCGCTCCGGAGCGGTCGCGAGCAGCTCCAGGTCTTCAGGGTGCGGCATGGTGAAGGGGTGGTGGGCGGCAACGAGCCTGCCCTCCTCGTCCCGACCCTCGAAGAGTGGGAAGTCCACGACCCAGACGTAGCGCGGGGGCCCGTTCCCAACCGGGGGGCGCCCGAGGTCGAGGCGGAGCTGGCCGAGGACGCTGCAGGCCAGCTGGTGCTCGTCCGCCACGACGAGCACGAGGTCGCCCACGCTCGCCCCGGTCGCCTCCAGGATCCCGGCCGTCTCCGGCCCGGACAGGTGGCGTGCGAGCGGCGAGTCGAGCCGGCGACTCGCCCCGGGACCTGCGCCGTCCGCGTGGGCCCCACCCGCCCCGGTCCGTTCCGCCCCTGCATCCCTCTCGTCCGTCTCGGCCGCGAGGACGCGAAACCACGCGAGTCCCCTCGCGCCGAGGGCCTTCGCTCGCGCGACGAGCCCGTCCAGGCGGGAGCGCCCGAGGCCGGCGCCTCCTTCGAGGCAGATCGCCTTCACGACCGGGGCCGAGAGGGCACCGACAGACGTCCCGGCGAAGATGCCGGAAAGGTCGACGAGCGGCATCCCGAAACGCAGGTCAGGCTTGTCGGTGCCGTAACGGTCGAGCGCCTCCGACCACGTCAGGCGCTCGATCGGCGGGGCCGCGGTGCCCGTTGCCGCGACGGCTGCCTGGCGGACGGCCTCGGAGACGAAGCCGAGCACCTCGTCCTGGGTGACGAAGGACGCCTCGACGTCGAGCTGTGTGAACTCGAACTGGCGATCGGCGCGCAGGTCCTCGTCCCGCAGGCAGCGGGCGATCTGGAAGTACCGGTCGACCCCGGCAACCATGAGCAGCTGCTTTGCGATCTGCGGGCTCTGCGGGAGCACGTAGAACGAGCCGCGCTGGAGCCGCGAAGGCACGGCGAACTCCCGGGCACCCTCGGGTGTCGGCGTCCAGAGGAGTGGGGTCTCGACCTCGGTGAAGCCTTGCTGCTCCATCGCCTGGCGGAGCGCCGAGACGACGCGCGCCCGGAGCCGCAGGTTTCGCTGGAGACGCTCGCGGCGCAGATCGACGTAGCGGTAGGTGAGCCGGGTGACCTCGTCGGCCTCGACGGCCCCGCGCACCGGGAACGGCGGCGGCGCTGCCTCGGAGAGGACCTCGACGGCGTCGACGGCGACCTCGACCGCGCCGGTCGCGAGCCGCTCGTTCTCGGTCCCCGCCGGCCGGCGACGCACCGTCCCGGAGACGGCGACGACGTACTCGCTCCGGAGCTCGGTCCCGGTGTCGAGGACGCACTGCACGAGACCGCTCCGGTCGCGCAGGTCCACGAAGACGAGGTGCTCCCCGTGGCGGCGCACCGTGTCCACCCACCCCGCCAGGTGGACGGGGCGACCGACCAGGTCTCCGGTGACCTCGCCCGCCCAGTGGTCTCGGAGCCCGACTGCGACACCCCACGCACCAGCCGGAGCCTCCGTCCCGGCCGCATCAGTGGCTGGAGACGCCTCGCCAGCTCTCTGCCGGCGTGTGCCAACGGGCGCCGGGTCCACCGTGGTCCTTGCCCCGGCCGACTCGTCTCTGGTCACGCTTGCTCCTCGTTCCCCGTCCGGCGCGGGCGCTCACCTGCGCCGTCGAGGGCGCGAAGCGCGCCCTCGACCTCCTCGATCGCCACCACGGACTCCTCTCCGCCCCGGAGGGGATGGAGCCGGACCTCCCCTGCTGCCCGCTCAGCCGGGCCGATGATGAGCGCCACGGCCGCGCCGGATCGGTCCGCCATCCGCAGCTGCGCCCGGAGCGAGCGGCTGTCGAACGCGCGCTCGACTGCGACGCCGGCTCTTCGTAGCCGGGAGGTGAGCACGAGGGCGGCCCCGCCGCCCGTGAGGTCCACCACGAACGCCTCGAGGCCGGCCTCGGGAGCTGGGGCGTCGTCTCCTCGTGCCAGGAGCAGGCGGTCCAGCCCGAGCGAGAACCCGATCCCGGGCGTCTCCGGCCCTCCGAGCGCGGCCACGAGGCCGTCGTAGCGTCCGCCGCCGCCGACGGCGTCCTGCGAGGCGGAGAGTGAGCTCGCGGTGATCTCGAAGGTCGTACGGGTGTAGTAGTCGAGCCCGCGGACGAGACGGGGCGTGACGACTGCGGGGATCCCGAGCGACGCCAGGCCCTCCTGGACCCGCGCGAAGTGCGTCCGACAGGACGGGCACAGCGCCTCGAGCGGCGTCGGCGCCGCGGCGGTCGCGTCCCGGCAGGCGGGACGCTTGCAGTCGAGGACCCGGAGAGGGTTGTCGCGGTAACGGGTCTGGTGTTCGGGGCACAGCTGCGCCGCGAGCGGCTCCAGGAAGGCGAGCAGTCGCTCCCGGTACGCCGGCCTGCAGGCGCCGTCGCCGAGGCTGTTCAGCGCGAGCGAGAGGCCAGGGATGCGCTCCCCCTCGCAGAACGTCCACGCCAGCTCGATCACCTCCACGTCGAGGTCTGGGTCCCCGGTACCGAGGACCTCGGCCCCGAGCTGCCAGAACTGGCGATAGCGCCCGGCCTGGGGGCGCTCGTAGCGGAACTGCGGTCCCCAGTACCAGACCCGCCAGGGAAGGGTGGGGCGGTGCTGGACATAGGCACGCGCGACCGACGCGGTCACCTCGGGGCGAAGGGCGAGGTGGCGCCCACCCTTGTCCACGAAGTCGTACATCTCCTTGGTCACGACGTCCGTCGACGACCCGACGCCCCGCGAGAAGACCGCCAGCTCCTCGAACAGCGGGGTCAGCGCGAGGCCGTAACCGGCGAGCCGTGCCCGACTCGCGAACCGCGCCACCACTCCCTCGAAGACGGCGGACTCGGGGGGCAGGATGTCGTGCGTTCCGGACGGCGCTCGAAGTGGTTCGTCGCCGGCTGACCTCTCCGCGGCACGCACCTCCGAGAGGATAGGGCGATCGGCCCCGCGCACCCCCGACGCTCCGCCTCGCCCGTCTCGATCGGCGTGCGTCCGCCGCAGTCGCCCTGGAGGGACTCAGCCCTGGCCGGGCAGCAGGCGGTAGGCGTCGTAGACGCTGTCCAGGCGGCGTAGGGCGACCAGCACCGACTCGAGGTGCGACGGGTCTGCCAGCTCTACCTCGAAGCGCATGCGGCTCACACGATCGCCCCCCGTGTGGCTCGAGCTGGCGAGGATGTTCAGGTGGTGCTCCCCGAGGACTCGCGAAACGTCCGCGAGCAGCTGGGAGCGGTCGAGGGCCTTCACCTCGACCGAAGCGACGAAGAGCCCACCGCGGTCGCGGTCCCACTCCACCTCGATGAGGCGCTCGGCCGCGCCGCCGAGCAGGCCGAGCGCGTTGGCGCAGTCGGCGCGGTGCACCGAGACACCTCGCCCGCGCGTCACGAAGCCGACGATCTCGTCGCCGGGCACCGGCGTGCAGCAGCGCGAGAGGCGCACCATGACGTCGTCGAGCCCCTCGACGTAGACGCCTGCAGGGTGGCGCTGCATGGGGCGGCGGGGGGCCCGCGCCGTGCTCGGCAGCTGCTCGTCCGCCTCGCCACGGCGTAGCTCGCGAGCCAGGCGTTGTGCGAGGGAGCGCGCCGACACGTGGCCCTCGCCGACCGCAGCGTGGAGCGCGTCGACATCGGCGTAGCTGAGCTGCTGCGCGAGGGAGCTGAGCGCAGGAGAGGCGCTCAGCTTCTGGACCGGGAGGCCCTCCCGCCGGAGGGCGCGGAGCAGGTCCTCCCTCCCCGCCTCGATGGCGTCCTCCCGACGTTCCCGGGAGAACCACTGGCGGATCTTGCTCCGCGCGCGCGGCGTCGCGACGAACTGGAGCCAGTCCCGGCTCGGCCCCGCCGTCTGGAGCTTCGACGTGACGATCTCGACGGTGTCCCCGCTGCGGAGCTTCGACTCGAGCGGGACGAGCCGGCCGTTCACCCGGGCCCCGATGCAGCGGTGGCCGACCTCGGTGTGGATCGTGTACGCGAAGTCCACCGGCGTCGCGCCCGCTGGGAGGGCGACGACCCTCCCTTTCGGCGTGAAGAGGTAGACCTCGTCGACCTGGAGGTCGCCCTTCAGCGTCTCGAGGAACTCCGCCGGGTCGGCGGTGTCCGACGAGAAGTCGACGAGGCCCCGGATCCAGGCCACCTCGGCCGGACCCGATCCCTCCTTGTAGCCCCAGTGCGCCGCGATGCCGAACTCGGCACGCCGGTGCATGTCCTGGGTGCGGATCTGCACCTCGAGGGGCTTGGCCTGCGGCCCGACCACCGTCGTGTGCAAGCTCTGGTAGAGGTTGAACTTCGGGCTGTTGACGTAGTCCTTGAAGCGGCCCGGGACCGGTGGCCAGAGCGCGTGCACGCACCCGAGCGCCGCCCAGCAGTCCTTGTCCGTCTTGACGAGCACACGCAGTCCGACCAGGTCGTAGATCTCCGTGAACTCCTTGCCCCGCACGACCATCTTCTCGTAGATGCTCCAGAGGTGCTTCGGGCGCCCCCGCACCTCTGCGTCCACGCCGACCTCTGCGAGCCGCTCCCGGAGCTGCTCGACGACCTGGGCGAGGTAGAGCTCCCGCTCGGGGCTGCGGGTCGCGACCATCTGCTCGATCTCCGCGTAGCGCCGCGGGTGCAGGGTCGCGAACGCGAGGTCCTCGAGCTGCCATCGGAGCTCTCCGATCCCGAGGCGGTGTGCGAGGGGTGCGTAGATGTCCAGCGTCTCCTGTGCGGCACGGCGCTGCTTCCACTCCGGCATCGCGGCAATGGTCCGCATGTTGTGGAGGCGGTCGGCGAGCTTGATGATGAGCACCCGCCAGTCCCTCGCCATCGCGACCAGCATCTTGCGCATCGTCGCGGCCTGCTGGGCCTCCTTCGACTCGAAGTGGACGCGCTCGAGCTTCGTGAGGCCGTCGACCAGGGTGGCGACCTCGTCCCCGAAGCCCGCGCCGACGTCCTCGAGGGTCACCCGAGTGTCCTCCACCAGGTCGTGCAGGAGCGCCGAGGCGACGGAGATCGCGTCGAGGCCGAGATCGGCGACGATCGTCGCGACTGCCAGCGGATGGGTGACGTAGGGCTCCCCCGAGAGCCGGAGCTGGCCGGCGTGCGCCGCCTCGGCGAGGGTGTAGGCGCGCTCCACCATGTCGACATCCGCCTCGGGGTGGTGCCGGAGCAGCGCCTCGAGCACCGGCACGAGCGGCGCGGCGGTCGGGTGGCCCGGGCGTTCGCCCTCGCGCTCCCCCTCCGTGGGTTCGGCCAGAGGGCCGGTCGCGAGCGAACCGGTCGTCGTGGTCATCCCCGCGTCCCCGTCGCTCGACGCACGCTCAGACCACCTCGAGGGCGCAGATGTCGAGGTCGCCCAGGCGGGCTCGCCCGCCGAGGTGCGCCAGCTCGAGGAGGAAACCGAGCCCGGTCACCTCCCCGCCCAGCTGCTCCACCAGCGCGATCGCCGCGCCGGCCGTCCCGCCGGTCGCGAGGACGTCGTCCACGATGACGACCCGGTCTCCCGGTCGGATGGCGTCCTCGTGGATCTCCAGCGAGCCCGAGCCGTACTCGAGCGAGTACTCCCGCGTGGCGACCCGCCACGGGAGCTTGCCCGGCTTGCGTGCCGGGACGAAGCCCGTGCGCAGCGCCAGCGCGACCGGAGAGGCCACGATGAAGCCGCGTGCCTCCACCCCCACGACGACGTCGACGGCGCGGGCGGAGAAGTGCCGGGCGAGGGTGTCGATCGCCGACGAGAAGGCCGCACCGTCGGCCAGCCACGGCGTCACGTCCTTGAAGAGCACACCGGGGCTCGGGAAGTCCGGAACGTCCCGGATGAGCATCGACCAGGCCGGTCCCGCGCTCGGCGGCGCACCCAGCGATACAGGGAGCTCCACAGCTCCACCGTACCGTCTGGGCGGTCGCTGTCCCCGGACACCGACCGGCTCGGCCGTCGGGCTGGGTGGGCTCGGGTAGGGCCACAGGTGGGCTGCCCGAGAGGGACCGCCCAGCGCTCTGATCATCCCTGGTGGCGCGGACCCCCGAG
>JAJYGW010000314.1 GCA_021790615.1 Actinomycetes bacterium
ACGATCTCGGCGACCCCGGGCTCGCCGGACCATGGTGCGGCCGGTTCGACCCGATCTGCGACCAGCGGGTCCGCTGGGTGACGGCGGCGCCATCGGCGCTCGTCGAGGACGCGACGACGCGCAATGGTGAAGAGCCAAGAGCGGAAGGCCGCGGAGTCGCCCGTGAAGCTGGGTAACCCCCGCGCCACGCCCACCCAGGTCTCGGCAGCCAGGTCGTCCGCCTCGCTCGGCGCTCGCCGTCCGAGGAAGGCCCGAAGTGCCGGTTGGTAGGCGCGATACAGGGCCGCGAGGGCCCACTCCTCGCCCTCCCGCGCCGCCGCGAGCGTCTCGTCGTCGACGTCGCGTTGGTTCACCCCACCAGCCTGGCACAGCGCCGCGGGGCGAGCTCGGGCCCAGCCGGCCCGCCGCTCAGAGCGGCGTGACGTAGGCGGCGTGGATCCCACCGTCGACCATGAGTGCAGCAGCGGTGAGGAACGAGGCGTCGTCGGACGCGAGGAAGGCGATTGCCGCCGCGATCTCCTCGGCCTCTCCGAACCTTCCCATCGGCACGTGGACGAGGCGGCGAGCAGCGCGCTCGGGATCCTTCGCGAACAGCTCGAGGAGGAGCGGGGTGTTCACCGGGCCCGGGCAGATCGCGTTCACGCGGACCCCGCGACGAGCGAACTCGACCCCCAGCTCACGGCTCAGCGCGAGCACCCCTCCCTTGGATGCCGTGTAGGAGATCTGGCTGGTCGCCGCGCCCATGACGGCGACGAACGAGGCCGTGTTCACGACCGCACCGCCACCGCGCGCGAGCAGGTGGGGAATGCCGTGCCGGCAGCAGAGGTAGACCGAGGTGAGGTTGACCTCCTGGACACGCCGCCACGCCTCGAGCCCGGTCTCCAGGATGGAGCCGTCCTCCGGAGGGGAGATGCCGGCGTTGTTCACGAGCACGTCGATCCCCCCGTGTGCAGCCGCGGCCGAGGCGTAGAGCTCGACCACCCCCGCCTCGTCGGTCACGTCCACCGCCGTGAAGTGCCCTCCGACCTCGGCAGCAACCGCCGCGCCGGCCGTCTCGTCGATATCCGCAACGACGACCGTCGCCCCCTCTGCGGCAAGGCGACGGCAGGTAGCTGCGCCGATGCCGCTCGCCCCGCCGGTGACGACGACCACTCGCCCGCTGAAGCGACCACGGACGACCGGTCGAGTGCCGGCCTCCGTCTCCCCGAGACCCAGCTCCCGGGTGTTCCCTCCAGATCCGGCGTCCTCGGACCCGGCCCGGGGGCTCATCGCTTCAGACCTGGGCGCGCCGCCCGCCCCGTCCGGCGCCGAGCTGGCGTCCGTCGCGTCGCGCCGAGTGTTCCGGCGATGCCCAATAGGTGTCGCATCGTACGCTCCAGCTCCTCTCCGTGCTCCCCGCCGGCCGGCGGGATCGAGCGGCTCTACAGTCGCTCGAAGCCCCGGACTCGCTCCCAGTCCGTGACGGCAGCACCGTACGCGGCGAGCTCGACGCGCGCGGCGTGGACGTAGTGCTCGACGACCGCGTCCCCGAAGACCTCATGTGCGAGAGTGCTCGCCTCGAAACGGTCGGCCGCCTCGGCGAGGCTCCCTGGGATGCGAGCGGTGGCCAGGCGAGAGGCGTTCCCGGGCTCGGGTGGTGACAGGGGGAGGCCTTCGTCGACGCCCCGCAGCCCCGCAGCGACGACGGCAGCCAGCGCAAGGTAGGGGTTGACGTCACCGCCGGGCACGCGATGCTCCATGCGGAGAGATCGGCCCCGCCCGACGACACGAACGGCGCAGGTCCGGTTGTCGAACCCCCATGCGATCGAGGTCGGTGCGAAGCTTCCGGGGGTGAGTCGCTTGTAGGAGTTCACGTTCGGGGCGAGGAGCAACGTGAGCTCGCCGAGGGAGGCGAGTTGGCCAGCGATGAACGCCTCGAAGGTGGGGGAGGGGCCTCCGTCCGCTGCGGCGAAGACCGGCCAGTCTTCGTCGTCGACGAGGCTGAGGTGGACATGACAGCTGTTGCCCTCCCGCTCGTCGAACTTGGCCATGAAGGTGAGGCTCATGCCCTCCTGCGCTGCGATCTCCTTCGCCCCGGTCTTGTAGATCGCGTGGCTGTCCGCGGCGGCGAGAGCGTCGTCGTAGTGGAAGGTGACCTCATGCTGGCCGAGGTTGCGCCCACCCTTCGTCGACTCGAGTACCAGCCCGGCTCCGGCCATCTCGTTGCGGATCCTGCGCAGCACCGGTTCGACGCGTGCGCTCCCGAGGATCGAGTAGTCGACGTCGTAGAGGTTTGCCGGCATGAGCCCGCGGTAGGAACGTCGCTGCGCCTCTTCGTAGGGCTCGCGAAAGAGGAGGAAGTCGAGACCGGTGGCCGCCTGCGCCCGCCAGCCGCGCGCCGCCAGCCGTTCGAGCTGGCGGCGCAGGACCTGCCGGGGCGCGACGGCGACGGGGTCGCCACCCGGGTGGGCGACATCGGCCAGCGCGAGCGCGGTTCCCGGTTCCCACGGCATGCGGCGCAGGGTCGCGAGGTCGGGTGTCAGGACCAGGTCGCCGTAGCCCCGGTCCCACGAGGCGAGCGCATAGCCCCCGACGGTCGACATCTCGACGTCGGTTGCGAGCAGGTAGTCACACACCTCGGTCCCTGCGGACAGCACGTCGTCGAGGAAGAAGCCGGCGTGGAACCGCTTGCCCTGGAGTCGACCCTGGAGGTCGGGGAACGCGAGCACGACCGTGTCGATCTCGCCCACCGCTACCGCCTGGCGCAAGGACTCGACTGGCCAGGAGGAAGCGGCCGCTGCCCCGGTTGCGCGGGGTCGGGGCGGTTCCGGTTGGGGTGGCATCTCGCCGGGGCGGCGCCGTGTGCGCCGAGTACCGAGCGCTCCGGGGGTCATCCCCCCCGGGACGGGCGGAGTCGGCTCGGCGGGCGCGGGCGGCCGCGCGGGTCGGTGTTCGTCAGCCATGGCCCGTGGGCCGCGACGCCTCGCGTCCGGAGGCCGAGGCTGGCAGCGAGACGCGCAGCACGCGGTCACCCTAACGCACGCGCGCGGGCGCCGAGGTGCCGGCGAGGACCGCCTTGGGGGTCGCGTCGAGCGGTGCTTGACCGGCCCCCCGAGAACGGGGATGATCAGGCGGTGGAGACCGCGCTCGTGGTGGCCGAGGGCGCGCTGCTCTTGCTCCTCCTCCTCATCGTGACCGGGTTGCTGCGCAGCCATGCCGAGATCCTCCGGGCGCTCCACGCCCTGGGAGCCGACGTTGCGATCGCCGAGCGTCACGGGCACGGCTCGCCGGGATCGCGCGCCGAGCCCGTGACGGCGGGCCCTGGTACCGGGAGCGCCTCGGAGGGCCTGTTCCTCGATGCCGTGGTCGGCGTGACGCCGAGCGGCGAGGTCGCCCGCGTGGCGCTCGACGGCGGTGGGGAGGTGCTGCTCGTGTTCCTCTCGAGCGGCTGCCGCACGTGTGCGGCCTTCTGGGAGGGGCTCCGACGCCGTCGACCGGAACCTCGGGCCGCCCCTGGCACCGGCACGCTCCCGTCCGACCCGCCCGATGTCGTCGTCGTCACACGAGACCCCTCCGAGGAGAGCGTCGCCGGGGTCGCAGCCCTTGCGCCTCCTGACGTGGTCGTGGTGATGTCGAGCCGTACCTGGGAGGCGCTCGCCGTGCCCGGCTCCCCGTACGTGGCCGAGCTCCGAGGCGGCCGCGTGGTCGGCTCCGGCGTTGCGGCGTCGTGGCAGCAGGTCGAGGGGTTGGTGAGCAGGGCACGAGCGGACCGGCATCTCGGTGGCGGGGCGGCGAGTGGGTCCGGACGCCCCCGGACGACCCGGCCTGGCGACGGACGGCGTGGCGCCGACACAGGCGGCGGGGCCCCGTCGGCGCGCCCGATCTCGAGCGTGGACACGGCGCTCCTCGATGCGGGCCTCACACCCGGGCATCCGAGCCTCTACGGCGTGACACTCGGCTCGCCGCCGTCGCCGGAGCGGCGGCGGGGATCGGAGCCGGCGTGAGTAGCGGAGCGTTGGCGAGCGCCACCGCCCTCGCAGGAGTGGGTGCCGGGATTGCCCTCGTGGCTGGGCTCCGCTCGGCCTGGTCGCCCTGAGGGGAGTCGATGCTCGCGAGCATCAACCCGCTCGTCGAGCGGGTACGGGGACGACGCTGGGGGGAGACGGTACTGGCCTACTTCGTGGGCTCGGTGCTCGGCGGGTTCGCAGTCGGTGCCCTGCTCGGGGGGCTCGGCGGCCTCGCCCGAGATCTCCTCTCGGTGCTCGGTGCCCTGTCCGAGCCGGCCGGGCGGGCGGGACTCGCGCAGCAGGGCCTCGCCGCCGGGCTCGTTGCCCTCGGCGGGCTCGGCGGGCTCCTCGAGACCGTGGGGCGCGTGCCCACGTGGCGCCGCCAGGTCGACGAGGCGTGGCTCACGCGCTATCGGGGATGGGTCTATGGTGCCGGGTTCGGGCTCCAGCTCGGGGCCGGGGTCGCAACGACGGTGACCACTGGCGCGATCTACCTTGCCGGCGTTTTCGCGGTGGTGGCGGCATCGCCAGCCCGAGGTGGCCTGATCGGGGCGGTCTTCGGCCTGGCCCGTGCAGCACCGGTCCTGCTCGGGGCGCGCATCGGGGATGCGATGGCGCTCCGGTCGCTCGTCAAGCGGCTCGCTACCTGGGAGACGGCCGGGAGACGGGCGACGGCGGTGGTGCTCGTGGTGGCGGGCGTGGCGGGCGCTGCGTTGGTCTTGCGGTGAGCGCACCCACCGGCGAGGCGTTCTCCGGCGCGGTCTCGGGCAGCCCGCGGCTCGAGGCCCTCGGCTTCACCGTCGCCGTTCCTCCCGGCTGGGACCTTCGCATCTACCGGCGGCGTCCGGGCGGCGGCGAGACCTACCCGATCCTGCACGCGGCAACCCTCCCCCTTCCGCCGAACCGTGGGGACTTCGGAGGCGGGGTGGTGGAACGGATGCGACCAGGCGATCTCTTCGCCGCCGTGCTCGACTACGGGCCACTCCGGCAGCCGACGCCACTCTTCGCTGCGACTCGCCCGCCCTGGCCGCTCCGGCCGAGTGACTTCCGACCGAGTGTGCTGCACCGTGCACTCGGCGGCCAGACCGGGACGCAGCGCTTCTTCTGCGCGGCCGGGAGGAAGCTCTGCCTCTATGCGGTCCTCGCCGGAGCCCGCCCCGGCGGAACGACGCTCGGGAGGCTGAACGAGCTCCTCGCTGGCCTCACCATCGGCCCGTGGAGCCCGCCGTGAGGACGTGCCAGAGGCCCCCGACTGCTGCGCCGAGTCGTTGCGGTCGCTTCGAGGGCGATCGACGACCGTGAGCGCCCCCATCCTCTTCGCGCCGTTCATGGCGAGCTCCCTGGTCCTCATGGGTGGCGGTGCAGCGAAACTCGTCCACCCGGCCGACACCGCGAACGCGATCGCCCGCCTCGGGGTCCCGAGGGCGGGCGTGTTCGTCCGGCTCCTCGCGGCGGTCGAGGTCGCGGTGGGGATCTGGGCCCTGCTCGATCCCTCGCCCCTGTCGGCGACGTTGGTCGGCGCCTCCTACGCAGGCTTCGCGGTGGTGGTGGGGCTGGCGCTCCGGCGCCACCTCCCCCTGTCCACGTGTGGGTGCTTCGGGGAACCGGACACCCCGCCGACCCTCGCGCACCTCGGGATCACGGTGGTCGCTGCCGTGATCGCGGCGCTCGAGGCGCTCGTCGGCGCGCTCCGGATGCCCTCGTGGGCTGCGCTCACTCGGGGCGTGGGCGGTGCTGGAGTTCTCCTCGCGACGCTGCTCCTTGCTTGGGCGGTCCTCCTCGTCCTGAGCGGGGTCGCTCGGCTGCGAGCGCTCGGGTTCGAGAACAGCGCGAGACCAACTGGCGTCGCTCCGCCGGTGGGCCTTCCCCGTCACGAGGGATCCCGGCGGCGGTGAGGAGTCCCGGCGTCCTCGCAGAGCGAGCGGTTTCGACGCTCGCGGCGGTGCTCGACCGCAGGACGAGCAGACGGGGCTTCCTCGCCCGCGTGGCCGTCGCCGGCTCAGCCCTCACCGTGGCCCCCCTCGTCTTCGCGCTCCGTCCGGTCAGTGCCTACGACGCCGTCTGCCAGTGTGGCGACCCGTCGTGCGGCTGCGGGTCGGCCTGCTGCGACGGTTACAGCGAGTTCTGCTGCGTGCTCTACGGCGAGAACGTGTGCCCTCCCGGGACCTTCACGGGCGGCTGGTGGCGCGCGGACGGGTCGATCTTCTGCCCCGGAGCCCGGTACTACATCGACTGCAACGCCAGCTGCCACTGCGACGGGGACTGCGCGGACGGCTCCCCCTTCTGTGGACCCTCCTGCGACGGCCTGACCTGTGGGTGTGGCTTGTCGAGCTGCTCGCAGCGCCAGGCCGGGTGCATCACCTTCCGCTACGGCCAGTGCCACGAGGAGATCGGCTGCGCCGGGCGGATCGCCTGCCGGCTCGTCACCTGTACCCCGCCGTGGGAGCTGGATGCGACGTGCTCGACGACCACGTTCTTCGACGACAACACGGCGGACCAGAACGCACCGTGTCTCCAGGCCCCCCAGCCCGTCGTCTCGTACGCGTTCGCGGCCCACCCGAAGGGCGGCTTCTATCTCGCGGAGACCGACGGCACCGTCCACACGTACGACGCACCGTTCTTCGGCTCGCCGGCGGCGGACGGCAACCACCTCGACTCCCCGGTCGTCGCCATCGCGGCCAGCCCCACCGGGGACGGCTACTGGCTTGCCACCGCCGCAGGCAACGTCTTCAACTTCGGGGTGCCCTGGCACGGCTCGCCGGCGGCGGACGGCAACCACCTCGACTCCCCGGTCGTCGCCATCGCGGCCAGCCCCACCGGGGACGGCTACTGGCTTGCCACCGCCGCAGGCAAGCGCCTCGGCTG
>JAJYGW010000354.1 GCA_021790615.1 Actinomycetes bacterium
GTGTTGCCGCCGGTGTAGAGGACGAGGACGTTCGAGAGGATGACGAGGTAGTAGAAGAGGTGCCCGATCGGGCTGTGCCCGAAGACGTAGCTCGCCTCCTGCGCGACGACGGTGGGGCTGCCCGAGACATAGGGCACCGCGTGGGTGATGCGCGCGAGCAGCGCCACCCCCATCACGAGCGTGCCGAGCACGGTCGACATGATCACGAGGGTCCGCCGCGCGTTCACGCCCTCGGGCGGCCGGAATGCGCTCACGCCGTTCGAGATCGCCTCGAGGCCCGTGAGCGAGGAACCGCCGTTGGCGAAGGACTTGAGCATGATGAAGACCGACGCCCCCATCAGCAGGCCCACGTCAGGGGCGTGGCCGATCGGGACCGCCCCCACGACGCGGTAGGGGTGCGCGTGGAGCTGGCCGAGCGCAGCGCGGATCAGGCCGACCACGATCATGAGCCCCATCGCGAAGATGAAGAAGTACGTCGGGAAGGCGAAGATCTTGCTGGCCTCGCGGATCCCGCGGAGGTTCCCCCAGAGCATGAGCAGCACCACGACGACGCAGAGCTCGACGGCGTAGTGCTGGAGCGCCGGGATCGCCGAGGTCACCGCGTCCGTGCCGGCCGCGACCTGCACGGCCACCGTGACCGTGTAGTCGATGATGAGGGCAGCTGCGGCAACCTGCGCGACCCGGGGCCCGAAGTTCTCCCGGGAGACCATGTAGGACCCGCCGACCTTCGTGTAGACCATCACCACCTCGCGGTACGAGAGGGTGACGAAGAACAACACGAGGATCACGGCGAGGGCGACCGGGAGCAACAGGCTGAACGCCGCGACCCCGACCGCGGGCACCAGGATCCGCAACATCTCCTCGGGCCCGTATGCCGTCGAGGAGATGCAGTCGGGAGAGAGGACACCGAGCGCGGCCACCTTGCCGAGGCGCTGCTCTTGGAGGCTCTCCGACGTGAGCGGCGGGCCGAGGATCCGGTTCTTCAGGCGGTACCCCGCCGGCTCGGGCAGCTGGATCGGCGCAGTCGGCGGAAGGGGCACCGGCCCGGCGGCGGGGGCCACGACACCCGGCTCCGGGGGCTCCGAGGCAGGGGGCGGCGAGGCGGCGGCGGGGGGGCCGGCGGCGGGCGAGCCGGTAGGCGGGGTTGGCCCTTCGGCGGCGCGCTGCACGGCCCCCAGTAAAGCCGGTCTGGCCCCGCCGCACCCGGCGTCTGGGCCGAGCATCGCGGAGGGACCACCCGAGGCGCGCTTGTGCGGGACGGGGCCGGCGTGTTGCACTATGCCGTGCACATCATCGTGGTCGGCTGCGGTCGGGTCGGCGCAGAGCTCGCGCGCACCCTCGTGGCCGCCTCCCACGACGTGACGGTGGTCGACAAGGACGAGCGAGCCTTCGAACGCCTCGCCGAGGGGTGGGGCGGGCGAACGGTACGGGGGTTCGGCTTCGACCGTGACACCCTCGAAGCGGCCGAGATCCGGAGCGCGTTCGCGCTCGCAGCCGTCACGAGCGGCGACAACTCCAACGTGCTCACCGCGAGGATTGCCCGGGAGACCTACGAGGTGCCTCAGGTGGTCGCCCGGATCTACGACCCGCGCCGCGCGGTGATCTACCAGCGGCTCGGGATCCCGACCGTGGCCACCGTGACCTGGACGGTCGGCCAGGCAATGCGCCGTCTCTTCCCCCACGAGGCCGTGACGGAGTGGACCGACGCGACCGGCGAGGTCGTCCTGGTCGAGCGCGCGCTCCCTGGGAGCTGGGTCGGACGCAGCCTCGACGCGCTCGAGCTGCTGGGCCGTACCCGGCTCGTCTCGGTCTCGCGGGCCGGACAGGCCAAGCTCGCACGCCCAGGTCTGATCGGGCAGGAGGGTGACATCCTCTACCTCGCGGTGCACAAGGAGTCCCTCGACGACCTCGCGGCACAGCTCGGAGCGGGCCGATGAGAGTTGTGGTCGCGGGCGGCGGCAACGTCGGGGTGTTCCTCGCGGAGGATCTCTCCTCCGCAGGACACGAGGTCCTCGTGATCGAACAGGACCGGGAGCTCGGCGCGCGGCTCTCGGCGCAGCTCTCGGGTGTCACGACCATCGTCGGGGACGCATGCGAGGTCCGGGTGCTCGACGCGGCGGGCGCCGCCAGCGCCGAGGTCGTCGTGGCCGCGACCGGTGACGACGAGGACAACCTGGTGATCTCGCTGTTGGCGAAGCAGGAGTTCGCCGTGCCACGGGTGGTCGCCCGAGTGAACCACCCGAAGAACCGGTGGATGTTCACGCAGTCCTGGGGTGTCGACGTGTCGGTCTCGACCCCCCACCTCCTCTCCGCGCTCGTCGAGGAGGCCGTCAGCGTCGGTGCCCTCGTCCGGCTCCTGCAGCTCGACGCGTCCGGAGCCCGCCTCGTCGAGGCAACCCTCGGGCCGACCTCACCCGGCGTCGGCCGGTGCGTCGCCGAGCTCGGCATGCCCCGCAACGCGTCGGTCGTCGCGATCGTGCGCCGTGGCCACGTCGTGGTGCCCCGGGGCGACTCCCGTCTCGACGCCGGCGACGAGGTGCTCGTCCTCGTCGCTCCCGACTCCGAGGATCGGGTGCGCTCCCTCCTGGTCGGCGAGCGACCCGCCAGAGCGGGCTCGCCTACCGGGGCGCCAGAGCGAGAGCCCTGACAGGCACCGTCGCGAGAGCGGCAGCGCCGAGTGCCCGACCGTAGCCCTCAGGCCCGATCCTCCCGAGGGCCGCAGAACATGACGAGTCGTACGGTCATCCCCTTCGGCGTCCGCTCGAAGGCACACTCGTCGACCAGCGCGCGAATGATCGGGATGCCGAGCCCTCGTTCGAACCGCAAGCGCTCGCTGGTCGTCACCGGAGGGTGCTTGGGCACCTTGTCGACGTCGAAGCCCCCGCCCTCGTCGGCAACGGAGACCACGAGCCGATCGGGCCCGTCCCACCAGGTCACCGTCACCACGGCGTCCCGACCCGCCGACCGATAGGACTCCATCGCATTCGTCGTGGCTTCCGAGACCGCGAGCTTCAGGTCGTCGACGCGCTCCTCGGCGAGCTCGCGCCTGCTCGCCGCCAGCGTCGCAACGAACAGACGGACGAGGCCGACGAACTCCGGGCGCGCCGGGACGGTCAGCTGGACCGGTGGTGCCTCCACCCCTGGAGCGTCGACGAGCACCCCCATCGGCGTCAGGCGCGACGCCGCGTCACCGGCCGCCGGTGGCCCCGTCGAGGGGCTCCGCCTCGCCCGGGTCGGGCCGGCTCGTCGCAGCCTCGATCGCAGCCTCGACGGTGGCGCCCATCGGGAAGACCCGATCCAGGCGGGTGATCTCGAACACCTTGCGGATGCGCTCCTGGGCGCAGGCGACGGCGAGGTCGCCGTCGTGGCCCCTGGCTCGCTTCAGTGCGCCGACCAGGACACCGAGGCCGGTCGAGTCGAGGAAGTCCACGCCTCGCAGGTCCACCACCAGCCTCGTCTGTCCCTCGGTGACCAGCTCGACCAACCGCTCCCGGAGCTGCGGCGCCGCGTAGGTGTCCACCTCGCCGGCAACCCGCACCACCGTCCAGCCCGCCTGCTCGGACACCTCGAGCCCTAGTTCCACCGTCTCGGCCCTCCTCGACTCTCAACCTACCCCCACGAGTCCCAGGGAAAACTCGCCCGGACCCCGCCGACCCCGACGCGCCGACCAGTTCACCAGCCCGAGGGGGACCAGTTCGCCAGCCCGAGCAGAACCAGCCACGCGGCCTATGCTCAGCCGCGATGGCCGCGGCGTTCTTCGACCTCGACAAGACGGTGATCGCCAAGGCCTCGACGCTCGCGTTCGGCCGCTCCCTCTACCGCGCCGGACTCATCTCCCGGCGGACCGTCCTGCGCGCGGCCTACGCCCAGGCGATCTACCTGCACCTCGGAGCCAGCGAGGAACGGCTGGCCAAGCTCCGCGAGTCCGCGCTCAAGCTCACCCGGGGATGGGAGCGGGACCGGGTGCGTGCCGTGGTGCAGGAGACCCTCCACGAGGTCGTTCGCCCGATCGTGTACGCGGAGGCTCTCCGCCTCATCACCGAGCACCGCGAAGCCGGGCGGCCGGTCGTGATCGTGTCCGCCTCCCCCGAGGAGATCGTCGAACCGCTCCGCCAGGAGTTCGGCGCCGACGACATCATCGCAACCCGACCGGTCGTGGACGCTGACGGCCGGTACACGGGCGAGATGGGCTTCTACGCCTACGGCACGTTCAAGGTCGAAGCGATGCAGGCATACGCCGCCGAACGGGGCATCGACCTCGCACAGTCCTACGCCTACAGCGACTCCTACACGGACGCGCCGATGCTCGAGGCCGTCGGTCACCCGGTCGCCGTGAACCCGGACCGGGTCCTGCTGCGCATGGCACGGGAGCACGACTGGCCGGTGCTCGAGTTCGAGAAGCCGGTGCGGGTACGGGAGCCAGGCTCGGGCCCGGACCACGGCCACGGGCCCGAGATCGCCGCCGCCGGGGCAGCAGCAGCCGGAGCGATGGTGGCAGTGCTCTCCTGGCAGCTCGGACGGCGGTCCCGCCGCCTGGTCAGCTCGCGCGGAGCTTCTGCGCCACGATGAAGCCGAGCGAGACCAGGACCGCGATGACCAAGAGCTTCTTCATGGGGCCACGCTAGCCGCGCCTCGTCGGTGGGTGGAGCAGCTACCGTCGTCGCCGGAGGTGTCCGGGCGCCTGGTGGGCCCCCCCGCCTTCAAAGCGGGTGGGACGGGTGAACCCCGTCCGGCGGGTTCGATTCCCGTCCACCTCCGCCAACGACCGGGATCAGACCGTCAAGAGGTCTCTCGCGCCGGTGTCGCTCGAGGGATGGCGGAGCTTGGACATCGCTCGCGCCTCGATCTGGCGGATGCGCTCTCGTGTCAGGTTGAAGTGCTCACCGACCTCCTCGAGCGTGCGCGGCTCTCCACGGTCCAGCCCGAAGCGCAGGCGAAGGATCTCTCGCTCCCGCTCGTCGAGCGGGGCCAGGAGCCGGGCGATCTCGACGGGGAGGAGGGCGGTCGCCGCCACCTCGAACGGCGACTCCGCGGCGCGGTCCTCGACCACATCCCCGAGCTCCGCGTCGCCGTCCTCTCGCAGGGGTTCCGAGAGCGACAGCGGCTCGGCCCGGAAGCGGAGTGCCTCGACGAGCTTGTCCTCGGGCATCTCGACCTCGGCCCCGAGCTCGGCGAGGGTCGCAGGACGGCCGAGCTTCAGCTCGAGGCGGGCCTGCGCCTTCTGGACGCGGGCGAGCGTGTCGCCCGCATGGACCGGGAGCCGGATCGTGCGTCCGGTGTTGGCGATACCGCGCGTGATCGCCTGACGGATCCACCAGGTCGCATAGGTGGAGAACTTGAAGCCCTTCCGCCAGTCGAACTTCTCGACGGCATGCATGAGGCCGAGGTTCCCCTCCTGGATGAGGTCGAGCAGCGGGAGGCCCGATGCCTGGTACTTCTTCGCAATCGAGACGACGAGACGGAGGTTGGACTCCACGAAGGTCTGCTGCGCGGCCTCGCCTGCGGTCACCAACCGCCGGAGCTCACGGCGCCGGGGAGCCGAGACGCTGGAACCCTTGGTCTCGAGCTCGTTCCGCGCAGCCACACCGCCCTCGATCGCCTGAGCGAGGCGGACCTCGTCGTCCTTCGTGAGGAGCGGGTACTGGCCGATGTCCGTCAGGTAGAGACGGACGAGATCTTCCTCGTCCCGATCGACTCGCTCTTTCGGCAAGCTCATGACCCTTCTTCTGGCGACAACACTCGTACCGACGGATTGTCCCACTGCGACCGAGCGCCTCCGGGTGCTAGGTCGGATCCTCCCCCCCGATCCGGGAAACCACCTCCCAGACCTCTCGTGGTGGTGAGCGTAACCGGCACGTCAAGGGCCGTCGGCCGGTGGCGGGGGGCCGGGCACCAGCCCGCCTGCGTCGACGAGACACGTCTCCGCCCTGGCGACCAACCTCGCCGTCTCCCCGACCACGACCGCCGAGACGAGCAGCGACTGCAGCGCCCGCTCCCCGGCCTCCCAGTGGCGGAGCTCGTCGGTCTGCACGAGCTCCGTTGCGCGCAGCACCGGGCCATCCGCAACCGGTGAGGCACCTTCGAGCTGCTCCCCATAGGCACCGACCAAGCGGGGAACCACCACGCGGTAGGCGACGGCGAGGCGCCCGAGGCCCGCCTGCTCGTCCGAGAGCCCGGCCAGGAGTGCGGTGAGCGGAGCGACCAGCGCGCCCGCCGCCCCGGCCTCGGTCGGGGGAAGGAGCGCCAGCTGGGCGCCGAGGAGCTCCGCATGCCAGGCGTGGTGACGCGCGTGGACGTCGAGGAGGACCGCCAGTGCCGGCTCGACAGCCATCTGCGCGCCACGACCCAGCTCGGCGAAGAGCCAGCTCTCGGCGGCCGCCTGCAGGGCCACGCGGCGGCGGAGCTCGGAGCCGCTCCAGCGGCTCGCCACCGCCGGCCGAGATCCGAGGTGCAGGCCGGGGTGTCGGACGGACATGCCAGAGCTTCGCGCGCCGCCCCTCACCCGGGCGAACACGGCCTCGCCCCGGCGCCCGTGCCGGAGCTGGTGCCGGGATCGGGCTCGGGAGGTCGCGCACGGTCGCTCCCGAGCTCGCTCAGCACGATCGCGACGAGGATCACGCCGGCCCCGGCGAGACCGGTGGGCGAGAGCGTGTCACCGAGCACCAGCCCGACGAGCGCGGCCGTCACCGGTTCGGCGAGGAGCAGGATGGCCGTACGCGAGGGCTCGACCCGACGCTGCCCCCAGGTCTGGAGCCCGTACGCGACCATGGAGCCGAGCACCGCCGTGGCGCCGACCGCCACCAGAGCTCCCGCGCCG
>JAJYGW010000091.1 GCA_021790615.1 Actinomycetes bacterium
GTCTCGACCCCGAACGGCGCGAGCTCGAGCCGGTGACCTTGTCGCGTCGTGCCGTGGTGGTGACCGACGACGTGCCCCGGGCCCGACGGTCCCGACGACGGTCCGCCCAGCCGTGAGGCGGGACGGGCCCGCCTCGGAGCGAGACCGCGGACCGGCCCAGTCCGGCCCGAAGAAGAGATTCGTGCCGCGAGCACGACCGGGGGTCGGGAGCACGTCGGTGAGCTCGACCGTGCCCTCGACGAAGACGGCGACGACGAGAAAGGGCGAGTCCAAGAGATGACGAGTCGAACCGACGAGCAGGAGCGAACCGAGGAGCAAGGGCGAGGCCCGCGGACCCACGCTGCGGCGACCCTCCGGGAGGACGACAGGCCCGATCCCGTCTCTGCACGGTTCGTGGACCGGCTGGGCGCCGTCCACCCACCGGTGGAGGACGTCATGTGGCCCCCGGTCGTCATCCGTGCCAGCGAGATCGAGGCGCAGGTGGAGCGCCTGGCCTCCCTGCCCCGGCCGGCAGACGGCCGGCGCAGCGCCTGGATCGTCCACCCCTTCGCCGAGGAGCCGGGGCTCGGGCTCGCCCCGGGCATCCGCGTGACCCTCGAGGTCCTCCTCCCCGGCGAGCGCACCTCCCCGATCCGGCACAACTCCTCTCAGGTGTGCTTCTGCATCGCCGGAACGGGGTTCGCGGCCGTCGGGGGCGAGAAGATCCCCTTCGACCAGTACGACGTCTGGCACACGCCCGCCCTCACGACCTACTTCCACGAGAACGACGGCTCGGGGCGCCAGGTCAGGCTGACCTACTCCAATGCGCCGCTGCTCGAGAAGATCCGCGTCCACTTCGTCGACGAGCACCCGCCCGAGGAGCCCGCCGTTCGCCAAGAAGGGTCCGACGAGATCGCCGAGCACCCGATCGCCCACGTCTTCCCGCTCGGCGGGGACGGCGCGATGCTCATGTCCTACGAGCGCCTCATCAACCCCGAGGTGGTCGAGCAGCACCCGCTCCACTGGCCATGGCGGGACGTGAAGAAGGAGCTCGACCAGCTGAGCGCCCTGGGTCCCTCCTATCGCGGGCGCCGGCTCTACCTGCTCTACAACCCGGCCACCGGCCGGACGAACGGCACGAGCAACAACTTCTTCGCCACGATGACCGTTCGGCCGCCGGGCATCGTCGACCGCCCGCATCGCCATGCGTCGGCCGCCATCAACTACTTCTTCTCGGGCAGCGGCTGGAGCCGGGTCGGCGGGAAGCGGTACGAGTGGTCGGCGGGCGACCTCATGCTCACCGCGCCCGGCTGGATGATCCACAACCACGCGTCCAACGACGAGCCCGTCTACGAGCTCACGATCCAAGACAGCCCGCTGCACATCGCGATGGACTCGCTCATGTGGCAGGAGGACCTGAAGAACCCCTACCGGCTGCTCGGCTCCCAGCGCGGCTTCGAGACCAACCGCGCCAGCGCGGACTGACCGGCCCGCGATGAACAAGAGGCTTCTCTCGTCGATCGCGCTGGTCGGCTCCTACACGCCGGTCGTCACCCCCTTCGCCGACGGCCGGGTCGATCTGGAGACCTTCGAGGCGCTCGTCGACCGCCAGGCGACCAACGGCTCCCAAGGGGTCGTGGTCACGGGCACCAGCGGGGAGCCGAGCGTGCTCACGGTCGCCGAGCGCCTGGCGCTCGTCCAGGCGGCGGTGCGGGCGGCAGGCGGGCGCCTCCCTGTGGTCGCGGCCACCGGGACCGAATCGCTCGCCTCGACGCTCGAGCTGTCGCTCGGAGCGGCGGAGGCGGGGGCGGACGCCCTCTTGGTGGTGACGCCCTACTACATCCGTCCCCCCCAGCGGGGGCTCGAAGAGTACTTCGTGGAGGTGGCCCGCCGGGTCGAGCTCCCGGTGCTCGTCTACCACATCCCCGGGCGCGCCTCGGTGACGCTCGAGGTCGCGACGATCGCTGCCGTCGCCGAGCGGGCGGACAACCTCGTCGGCATGAAGCACGCATCCGCCGACCTTGCGCTCGTCACCGAGGTGCTCCGCCGCCTCGGCCCGGAGTTCCGGGTCTTCGTCGGGCTCGAGGAGCTGAGCCTGCCGATGCTCGCCGTCGGCGCGTGCGGGATGATGAACGCGGTCGGCAACCTCGTCCCGGGCCGCGTCGGCGCGCTCTGGCACGCAGTGGACCACGGCGATCTCGCCGAAGCGCGCAAGATCCACGAGGAGCTGTGGGAGCTGAACAAGTCGGTCTTCTTCGACACGAACCCCATCCCGATCAAGTACATGCTCCGCCGGATGGGCGTGCTGGCGAACAACGAGCACCGCCTCCCGATGGCGAGCGCGACCCCCGAGCTCGAGGCGAAGCTCGACGCGGTGCTCGAGAGAGCGGGGCTGCTTCCGTGACCGCGCCGCGCCTCGCCCTCACGTTCGCACAGAGCGGCTACGAGCACCTTCGGGACCTCGAGACCGGCGCCGTCGGAGTGGAAGGCGTCGAGCTCAACGTCCTCACCCTCCCGATCGAGGAGATCTTCTTCCGCTTCCTGCGCTACCGGGAGTGGCACGTCTCGGAGCTGTCCTTCGCCAAGTACCTCGCCCTCAGGGCGGCCGGCGACACGAGCCTCGTCGCCATCCCGGTCTTCCCGTCCCGGGTGTGCCGGCACTCGTCGATCTTCGTCCGCCCCGATGGCCCGTCGAGCCCGAAGGAGCTGGCGGGCGGGCGCATCGGCGTGCCCGAGTGGGCGCAGACCGCCTCGGTGTACACCCGTGCGCTGCTCCAGCACGAGTGGGGCATCCCGCTCCAGGACGTCTCGTGGTTCCAGGCCGGCGTCAACACTCCGGGCAGGAGCGAGAAGGTCGCCCTCCGCCTCCCGGAGGGCGTCTCGCTCACGCCGGTCCCCGACCGCTGCCTCGACGACATGCTGGCCGACGGCGACCTCGACGCGATCTTCTCGGCCCACCCGCCGGAGAGCTTCGAGCGCAAGGACCCCCACATCGTGCGCCTCTTCCCCGACTACCGGGCCGTCGAGCGCGAGTACGTGGAGCGGACGGGGATCTTCCCGATCATGCACGTGACCGTGGTGCGCTCCGACGTCCTCGAGCAGGCGCCGTGGGTCGCCGCCAACCTCTACCGCGCCTGTGAGGAGGCCAAGCGCCGCAGCGTCGAACGGCTCTCGGAGATGACCGCCAGCCGCCTTCCGCTGGGGTGGGTGCCGAGCCTGGTGGAGGAGATGAAGGGCCTGCTCGGGCCAGACCCGTTCCCCTACGGGGTGGAGGAGAACCGGGCGACGCTCGAGGCGTTCACGCGCTGGGCCCACGAGCAGGGCGTGGCCTCGAGGCTCGTCGAGCCCGAAGAGCTCTTCGCCCCCCAGGTGCTCGACCACTACAAGGTGTAGGAGGCGAACGGCGCGATGGACCGGAAGGAGCAGACCGACGGCGACGAGCAGCGCGTCCGGTCCCGGCAGGTGCGCCGGCAGCTCGCCGTCGCCACCCGCATGCTGGTCGACGCCGGGATCCTGAACTACAGCGGCCACGTCAGCGCCCGCGGGTCCAGTGCCGGGCTCTTCTACATCCAGCCGGTCGACGACCCCAGGGCCTCGCTCCGGCCCGAGCGGGTCCTCCTCGTCTCCCTCGACGGCGACGTCGTCGAGGGAGAGGGCAAGCCGCCCTCGGAGCTCGCCATCCACGCCGAGCTCTACCGGGCCCGCTCCGACCTCGGCGCGGTGGCGCACTTCCACCACGACCCGACGACCATGTTCACCATGGTCGAGGACGCTGCGATCGTGCCGGTGAAGAACCACGCCTCCCGCTGGGCGGACGGCGTGCCGGTCCACCCTGACCCGTCCCACATCGCCACGCCCGCTCAGGGCCGCGCGCTCGCCGGCACGCTCGGGGGCGCAGGGGCTGCGTTGCTGCGCGGGCACGGCGAGGTGGTCGTCGCCGAGGACGTCCTCACGCTCTTCGCGGACGTGGTCCACTTCGTGGAGAACGCCGACGCGCTGGCGCGCGCGATGCAGCTCGGCCGGGTGAGGCCGCTCGACCGGGCCGAGTGCGACCGCTTCCTCGTCACCTTCCAGCGTGACCGCCATGCCCGCAAGCTGTGGAAGTACCACACCTCGGTCGCCCTCGCCTCTGGCTCGGTCCTTCCCGAGTGGCTCGACGCCGAGACCGCGCCGGCTGCTGGCGACACGAGGGCGGCGGCACTCGAAGGAAGCCGGTGACCACCGAGCTCAGCAGCGTGCCCGACCACCTCGAGCTCCCGCGCGAGCTCCGGCTCGGCTCGCTCGAGGGCTCGCTCGGTGTCGCCTCGGCGGTCGACCCGCAGGCCGTGCGCGCCGGCGCCCCGCACGAGGACCTCCGCGACTGGCTGCAGATGGTCGACGCCCTGGGCGAGCTGCGGGTGCTCGAGGGGGTGGACCTCGACGACAACGTCGGGCGCATCACCGAGATGCTCCAGCACACCAACGGAGCGCCCGCCGTCCTGTTCGACGCGTTTCCCGGCTTCGAGCGCGGCTGGCGGATCCTCGTCAACGCCCAGGGCGAACGGCGCCGGCTCGCGGTGACCCTGGGACTCCCCGCCGACATCTCGGTCGGGGACCTCATGGACGAGTGGGAGCGCCGGATGGACGCGGTGGTGCCCGAACCTGTCGTCATGGTCGACGACGACCGAGCACCCGTCGCCGAGGTCGTCGAGCGGGGAGACGACGTCGACCTCGGCCGCTTCCCCGTCCCCCTGTGGCACCCGGGAGACGGGGGCCGGTACCTCGGGACCGGTGACTGCGTGATCACGAAGGACCCCGACTCGGACTGGGTCAACGTCGGGACCTACCGGGTGATGGTGCACGACCGCAACCACACGGGGCTCTACATCTCTCCGGGCAAGCACGGTCGCATCCACCGCGACAAGGCGTTCGAGCGAGGTGAGCCGCTTCCGGCCGTGGTCCTGTGCGGCATGGACCCGCTGCTCTTCGTCGGGAGCTGTCTCGAGATGCCGCCGGGCGTGAACGAGCTCGAGTGGGCCGGCGGCATGCGCGGCCGCCCGGTCGAGTGCATCGCCGGCCGAGAGACGGGACTTCCGATCCCGGCGCGGGCGGAGATCGCGCTGGAGGGCTTCTTGCACCCCGACCAGCTGCGCCGCGAGGGTCCGTTCGGGGAGTGGACCGGCTACTACGCCACCGGCGCGCAGGAGGTCCCCGTGTTCGAGGTGCGCACCGTCTATCGGCGCCGTGACCCGATCATCCTCGGCGTCCCCCCGGAGAAGCCGCCCTTCGAGGCGCACCGCTTCCGCCAGTACCTGCGAAGCGCGAATCTTCGCCGCGAGCTCCGCCGCGTCGGCGTGCCGGACGTCACCGCCGCGTGGTGCCACGGAGTGGGGGGCTGCCGCCTGTTCAACGTCGTCGCGATCAAGCAGCGCTACCCGGGTCACGCCGTGCAGGCGGGGCACGTGGCGGCGTCCTGCCGCGCCGGTGCGTACCTCGGCCGCATCGTGGTGGTGGTGGACGACGACGTCGACGTGTCCGATCTCGAAGAGGTGATCTGGGCCGTCTGCACGCGGGCGGACCCCGAACGGGACTTCGAGACGATCCGCCGCGCCTGGAGCGGTCCGTTGGACCCGGCCATCGAGCCGGGCAAGAAGGGGTTCAACTCCCGGGTGATCATCGACGCGACGCGCCCGTGGGAGTGGAAGGAGCGCTTCCCCGAGCCCATCGGCCCCGGCCCCGAGGACAAGGCCGTGACCCGCGAGCGATGGTCGTGGCTCCTTTGAGCGAGCCCGCCGAGCTGCGGGGCCGCGCAGCCGTTGCATCGAGGTACCGACGCCATCAACCACAACACCGCACGAGGAGCAGACTGCACCCATGAGCGACAGCGAGACGAGCCCGTCCAACGACGAGCGCAAGCGCCCGGCCACCTACGACCTGCGAGCGTGGCTCGAGAAGGTCGAGCAGGTCGGCCAGCTGCGGCACGTCTCGGGCGCGTCCTCCGAGCAGGAGATCGGCGACGCGACCGACCTGCTCCAGCACACCGAGGGCGCTCCTGCGGTGCTCTTCGACGACATCCCCGGCTACCAGCCCGGCTTCCGCGTCCTCGTGAACGGCCTGGGCACCGTCGACCGCATGGCGCTGGCGCTCAACGAGGCGCTCGGCCTCACCAAGCTCCAGCTCTCGGACGTCTGGCGGGAGCGCATCATGGGCAAGGACCCGATCCCCGCCGCCGAGGTCGACGACGGGCCGGTGATGGAGAACGTCCGGCGCGGCGACGAGGTCGACATGACCGTGTTCCCCGCCCCCGTCTGGCACCCGAGCGACGGGGGCCGGTACCTCGGGACCGGCTCCTACGACGTGACCCGTGACCCCGACGACGGCTGGGTCAACGTCGGCACGTACCGCGTGATGGTCCACGACGCCCGGCGGCTGGGCTACTACATCTCCCCGGGAAAGCACGGCCGCATCCACCGCCAGAAGTACTTCGACCGCGGCGAGCCGTGCCCGGTCGTGATGGTCTTCGGCTCGCACCCCCTGCTCTTCCTCGCCGCCAGCAACGAGATCCCCTTCGGGCTCTCCGAGTACGACTGGGTCGGCGGGATCCTCGGCGAGCCGGTCGAGACGATTCGCGGCCCGGTGACCGGGCTCCCGTTCCCGGCCAACGCCGAGATCGTGATCGAGGGGTACGCCACCGCCGACGAGAAGCTCCAAGAGGGCCCCTTCGGGGAGTGGACCGGCTACTACGCCTCGGGCGAGCGGGCCGAGCCGGTGCTCCGCGTCGAGGCCGTCTACCACCGCAACGACCCGATCATCCTCGGCTGCCCCCCC
>JAJYGW010000138.1 GCA_021790615.1 Actinomycetes bacterium
GGCGTGGGGGTGGCCGGAGCACGCGGTCCCCGGGTACATCCGCAGCCACGTCCACCCGTCGTCGCTGCGGCCGGACGAGCTGGTGCTCATCTCGACCTTCCGGCTCCCGACGCAGATCCACACCCGGTCTGCCAATTCCAAGTGGCTCGACGAGCTCTCCCACGCCAATCCCCTGTGGGTGCACCCGGTCGATGCCGCCCGGCTCGGCGCGGGGGACCCGACCAGTGCTCCCTCCGGCAACCGGCCGCTCGTCACGGGCGACCTGGTGCGGGTGGAGACCGCGATCGGCCACTTCGTGACGAAGGCATGGGTCACCGAAGGCATCCGGCCCGGGGTGGTGGCCTGCAGCCACCACATGGGCCGGTGGAAGCCCGAGGGCCAGACCGGCGGGCAGGGGCTGGCCATGGCCACGGTCGCCCTGGAGCACGACGGAGGCAGCTGGAGCCTGCGCGTCGGGAGCGGGCCGCGTCCCTACACGTCTTCGGATCCGGACACGGCCAGGCTGTGGTGGACCGAGATCGGCGTCCACCAGAACCTGACGTTCCCGGTCCACCCCGATCCCATCTCGGGGATGCACTGCTGGCACCAGGCGGTGCGGGTCCGGCGCGCCGCGCCCGGCGACGCCGCCGGCGACGTGTCCGTCGACACCGACAAGGCCGGAGCCGTCTACGCCGAATGGCTCGCGAAGACGCGGCCCGCCGCCGAGGTCTCGCCGGACGGCACCCGCCGCCCGAGCTGGCTCATGCGGCCCCTGAAGCCGTCGGCGACCGCGTTCACCCTCCCGACGGCGGCTGCGCTCACCCTGCCGACGGCGTCCGCGTCCACCCTTCCGACTGCGACCCGGTGAGCGACGCCGCGACCCGGCCCGAGCTGGTGCGGGCCCTCGCCGGCCTCGGCGGGCCCTCGCCGGACGCCGGCGTGTGCCGGCTCCTCGGGCTGCCCGCGCCGGCGGGCGCCGCGACGCACACCGACGTCTTCGTGCTCGAGACCCATCCCTACGCGTCGGTCCATCTCGGTGAGGAGGGCATGATCGGAGGCGATGCCGGCGACAGGGTGGCCGGGTTCTGGCGGGTCCTGGGGGTCGTGCCGCCGCCTGAGCCGGACCATCTCGGCAGCCTGCTCGACCTCTACGCGCGGCTGGGAGAAGTCGAGCTGGCGCTGCCCCCCGCCAGCCGCCGCCGGTCGGCGCTCATGAGCGCCCGCGCCGCGCTCTTGTGGGAGCACCTCGCGTCCTGGGTCCCCGTGCACCTGGCCGCCGTCGACCGGGCAGGTGGGAGGTTCCACCGTGCATGGGCAGGGCTCATGGCCGACGTCCTTGCGGCCGAGGCCGACGGCCTGCCGCCTCGGGCCCAGCTGCCCACCGCCCTCGTCGCCGCGCCGGCTCCGCTCGCCCTCTCCTCTCGCAGGGAGCTCGTCGAATCGGTGCTCGCCCCGGTCCGCAGCGGGATGGTGGTCACCCGGTCGGATCTCGTCCGCGCCGGAAGCGACCTCGGGCTCGGCGTGCGACGGGGTGAGCGGCGCTTCGCCCTCGACGGGATGCTCGACCAGGACCCGGCTGGGATCCTCGCCTGGCTGGGCCGGGCGGCGGAGGAGTGGGCCGGCATGCATCCCCGGTGGCACCGCGGCGCCCTCGAACCCGTCGGGAGGTGGTGGGAGGGCCGGGCCCGGGCCGCGGCCGGCGTGCTCTCCGGCGCCGCAGCCCGGGTCGCGGCGTAGCCGGGCACTGCCTGAAGGGCTCGGCCCGCAGCCGTCCTCGGAGGGGCGCCGCTCGGCGCGACGTGCGGGTCAGGGCGGCGCAAGGAGCGCGACCTTCGAGAGCGCGGCCAGGATCTCCGAGGCGAGCTCGGGGCGGCACACGAGGAGATCGCGCTGGACCGTGTCGGGCCGGTTGAAACGGAGCGGCGTCCCGTCGAGGTGGGACACATGGAGGCCGAAGTGGCCCGCGACCGCAGCCGGCGCGGCTGCGTCCCACTCGTGGTGGCCACCTGTGTGCACGTAGGCAGCGGCGTCGCCACGGACCACCGCCATCGCCTTCGCCCCCATGGACCCCATCGCTCGCAGCTCCCCACCGAGCAGCTCCGCCAGACGGTGCGCGAAGCGGGGCGGGCGGCTCCGGCTCACCACGATGAGACGGCGCCCCCGAAGAAGCGGCGCGGAGCGGGGCGGCTGCCACGTCGAGTACGTGGCGCCGAGCGCCGGCAGCGCGACGGCACCGGCGCTCGCCTCGCCGTCGACGGACAGCGCCACGTGCACGGCGAAGTCCCGACGGCCCTCGCGGTACTCACGCGTGCCGTCGAGGGGGTCCACGATCCACACGGCCCGCTGGCCGAGCCGGGAAGGATCGTCCGGCGACTCCTCCGAGAGGACGGCCTGGGCGGGGCACCGTGCGGCGAGGGCCCGCGCCAAGAACACGTTGGCGATCTCGTCGCCCGCGTCGCCGAGGGCCCTGCCCGTCAAGGCGCCGCTCCGGCGCAGGTCCATCAGCAGGTCACCTGCTGAGCGGGCGAGCGAATGGGCGAGGGCGTCCGCAGCCGGCACCGACGGTCGGAGCGGCCCGCTCATCCGCGCGCCGCCGTCGTCCGGCCGCCTGGTCGCGCCACGGACCCAGCCTCTCACCGGCGGAGCCCGCACGCAGTAGCTTCGTCGCGATGGGCGCGCTGAGAGCGTGGACGCGCTGATGCCGGTTGCCGGTGCGGCCCTCGTCGTCGTGAAGGTGCTCTGGCCCGAGGGTCTCAACACCGGCTACTACCTGGATCTCAACAGCTTCTCCCGGCACACGGCCTGGGCCCACGGGTTCATGCACGACTACGCCCTGTGGCTCGGGCTCACGCTCCTCACTGCGGTGTACGTCCTCGGGTACGCAGTCGTGTGGTGGCGCCGCGACACGCGTGCGGCAGTCCTCATGTTCCTGGGCGGCGCGGGCTCCCTCGTCGCCCTCGGGCTGAACCAGCTCGTGGGCCACGCGGCGCAGGAGGCCCGCCCCTACGACACCTTCCCGCACGCGCTGGTGCTCGTCGCGAAGGCCAACGACTATGCCTTCCCGTCGGACCACGCGGTCGTCGCCGGCGCCTTGGTCATGTCCCTCGGTCTCGTGGTTCGCCGGGCGAAGCCCGAGAGCTGGCCGTACGGCGTGCGGACGAGCCGCAGGGCCGCATCGGTGGAGCGTCCTCGCGGCGTCACGCGTGCGATGCTCACCCTCGTCGTGGTGTCGGCCGTGCTCGGCCTCTTCCTCTGCTTCGCCCGGGTCTACGTCGGCGCCCACTACCCCGGGGACGTCGTCGCGGGCCTCCTGCTCGGCATGGTCGTCGTGTCGGTCGTGTCCGCAGCCCGCCCGCTCGGCTACTCGGTGGCGGGCGTCGTCGAGCGCACGCCGCTCGCCGTCCTGCTCCGCCGTCCGCACGCGTCCGACGACGGTCTCGAGAACGCCGCGTAGAAGGATCGATCCGCTGCCCTGTGACGGGCTGGTGGACCGCCGCGTGGATGCGGGCGGAGTTGCATCCGCCGGCTCTCCTCGGGTACGGACTGGGTGTGGCAACGGGACGCCGTGACGTGGACGCCATGGCCGAAACCCTCGCAGAGTGGCTGTCGAGCGGTCCGGACGTGACCGAGGAGGACCGCCGGCTCGCCCGGGAGGCGCTGGATGCCCTCGGCGTCCCCGACCTGCTTCGGGCGCTCGCGATGGCCGAGCGCATCATCAGGTTCGGGAACAGCTTCCACTCGATCGCCGGGTTCTTCGCCGACGGCAGCGCCGAGCAGGGCTACGTGCGCCAGCTCGACCCGCCGGCCGGGCCGGGCGAGGATCGGGCGAGCGCGAGCGCGGGCGCGAGCTGAGCCGGGCCGGGCCGGGCCGGCTCGGTCTCTGCGACGCCGCCGCGCCAGCGCGGTACCGTCGGCCGTGGTGAGGGCGTTTCGGTCGGCGAGAAGGTAGCGGTGCGGCCTCAAGCGCGCGGTGGCCCCTCGAGCGGGCAGGTCGAGGGGCGGCGCCAGCGTGAGCGTGCAAAAGGCAGCCGTCGCGACCTCGGAGCCGTCCTCTTGGGAACGGTCGCCTGCGGGCTGCCGGTGTACCTGGTGGGGACCATGGCCATCCAGATGCGCCACTCGCTCCACTTCGGAGCTGCGGACCTGGGCCTGGCGATCGGCGCCTACTACCTGGGCGCGGCGTTGAGCTCGGTGCCCGGGAGCTGGCTCGCCGAAGCCGTGGGCGGGGCGCGGGTGATGAGGGCGATCCTGATCGCAGGCTGCGCCGTCCAGCTCACGATCGCCTCCGTCGCCTCCTCGTGGGCCCTTCTCACCGTGCTGCTGTTCCTCGCAGGGGCGCTGAGCGGGATCATGAACCCGGGGACCAACCTGTTCCTCGCCCGGCGAAGCGCCGTGGACCGGCAAGGGCTCGCGTTCGGGATCAAGCAGTCGGCGGTGCCGTTCGCCTCGCTCCTCGGCGGGCTCGCGGTTCCGGCCGTCGCCCTCAGCGTGGGGTGGCGGTGGGCGTTCGTGATTGGCGGAGCGGTGGCGTTCGGGGCGTCCTGGGCGATTCCGGCGTCCCGCACCTCGCTCGCAGAGCGGCGTCGCCGGCACCGTCTGCAGCCGCGAGCCGAGGTTCACACGGCCGCGCTGGCCGTGCTTGCAGCCGGACTCGGGCTGGGGCTGCTCGCGACGAGCGGGTGCGTCGCCTTCCTGGTCAGCTCCGCCGTGCACATCGGCTACCAGAAGGGGACGGCAGGGCTGGTCGTGGCGCTCGCGAGCGTCGTCGCGGTGGTCTGCCGCATCGCGAGCGGGGTCCGAGCCGACCGTCGCGGCGCGGGTCACTTCAGGGTGATCTCGACGATGATGGGGATCGGGGTCGCGGGCTTCGCGGCCTTGGCCGCAGGCGCGGCGCTCGACGACCGGTTGCTGTTCGCCGCGGGCGCGATCGTGGCCCTCGGAATCGGCTGGGGGTGGAACGGGCTGTTCAACTTCGCCGTGGTCCGCTCGCACGCCGACACCCCAGCCGTCGCGACGGGGGTCACCCAGGTCGGCGGCAGGCTCGGCGGCGTGTTCGGGCCCGTGCTCATCGGGGTGGTGGTCGCCCACGGCTCGTACGCGGATGCCTGGCTCGTGGCCGCGGCGGCCGCGCTTAGCGGGGCGGTGGTGACGCTGGCCGGGGCATGGCTGCTCCGCAGGGCGGTCCGAGCCTCGGCAGCGGCGCTCAGCGCCTGAGCCGGGAGCCGGGAGCCGACGGAGCCTGGCTCCACGACCGCTACGGCGTCTCGCACGTCACGGAATGGTCGATGCCCTCCCATTCGGAGTCCTCGTAGCGGCGGGTGAAGTTGACGACGGCTCCGGGCGGCAGCTGGGTGGCATGCAGCCGGACTCCGTGCATGCCCAGGCCGAGAGGCTGTGAGGCGTGCTCTTCGACCCGCTGCCAGCCGTCCCAGCCGAAATGGAGCGTGAAGGGTCGCCGCTCCTCGATGACGAGCGATCGGCCCTTCGGGAGGGTGTCGAAGGGGACGTCGGACCGCCAGAACCATGTGGGAGCTTCGGGGCGCTTGCCGGCGTAGCGCTGCCAGACGCAGTCGAGCAGCTCCACCGGCCGGCGGCGCTCGCGTGCGACGAGGAGCTTCAAGAACTCTGCGTGGGCCCACACGAGGGGCATCGCGCTCCCGGTCGGCTTGCCGGGGACGAGCCTCGTGGCCGGGATCGCCGGCGCGTCCCACACCTGCTCGGGGAGGAGATCGCCAGGACCGGTCATGCAGGCCATCGCCTCGAGGTACGGGCGGGGGTCCTCGCCGGAGAGCAGCGCAAGGTGACCCCGCTCGCCCACGAGCAGGGGCCAGCCGCGACCGATCCCGGTGCCGTCGTACGCGGTGCCGTCGGCGTGCTCGCCGTAGCCGTCGTCGTTGTAACGGTGGTACACGGGGCCGCAGGGCGTCTCGACCCGGAGCAGCGCGTCGGCGACCGCGAGGGTGTCGAGGATCCGGGCGTCGCCGGCCGAGCGGAGGCCGAGGCGAGCCAGATAGGCGAACTCCATACCGACGAGAGCGGCCGCCGGCAGGACGACGCCAGGCGTGTTGCGCACCTCGACGCGGCCCCGGAGACCACCGGCGGAGATCTGCGGGCCGATCCGCACGTAGTAGCCGTCGACGCCGAGCCGGTGGCACAGTTCCGTCGCCTGGACGTAGGTCCACTCCTCGATCCGCTCGTTCCAGCAGTCGGCGAGGCTCCGTGCGTACGCTCCGTCCCGGGCGCCGAGCCAGTGCTGGGCGGCCACCAGTGCCGAGACCTCGACTGCGAGGGTGAACGGGCTCGAGCCCGGGTTCTCCTCCCAGCGGTCCTGCGGGCTGACCGGCCCCTCCGACGCGACGAAGGCGGCAGCCCTTCCGACCATGCGGCCCGTTGCCGCCGCGTCGGGGACCCCGAGCTCGCGGAGCTTCTCGGCCAAGAGGACCGGGAAGGCCGCCTCGTCGAGCTGGGTCCCGCTCCAGTAGGGCCTGCCGTCGGGGAAGAAGTTCTGGTGCCAGCCGCCGTCCGGCCGTTGGGTCGCGGCCAGGTAGGTGAGCACCCGGCTCGCGTCCTGCACCTCGCCCGCGGCGAGGAGGCCGAAGGCGGCCTCGACCGCGTCGCGCGTCCAGACGAGGTGGTAGCCGCCTGGGTCGTCGCGGGTGGCGCCCCAGGGGATGGAGAGGCTCGCCACGATGGCGCCGGGGAACGTGCGGTCCTCGTGGACGCGCAGGACCGCCGCCGAG
>JAJYGW010000161.1 GCA_021790615.1 Actinomycetes bacterium
CGAAGCGACAGTGTGCACACGCCCTGTCGGCGGAGCAGCCCGACGACACGCGCAACGTGGCAGCGTGACGCGTCGAAGGATGCACTCCCTGTGACCGCGTCCGAGCCTGCGAGGGATGTGCGCCGGTCGCCCCGGGAACCGACCCGGCGTCAGCGCGGGAGCATGCGACCGACTCGCAGGCGGGGCACGGGCTCCGCCCTGGGCAGGTGCCGGGGGCGGAGCCACCTAGTCTGAGGAGGCGCAGGGGCTGGAGACCACCCGGCGAGGGCGAGAGCGGGATGAGTTCGGAGACTGGACGGAGAAGAACGGGTCGGAAGCTCGGGACCCGGGGTGCGCGGGCTCTCCTTCTCGAGGGGGTCCATCCAGACGCGGCCGAGGCGCTACGGGCGCGTGGCGTCGAGGTGGTCGAGGAGCGCAGGGCCCTGGCGCCCGCAGCATTGGCCGAACGCCTCCGGGGGGTCCACATCCTCGGCATCCGCTCACGTACTCACCTCGAGGAGGACGTCCTCGACGGTGCGGGTGCGCTCCTCGCGGTCGGGGCCTTCTGCATCGGGACGAACCAGATCGATCTCGCGGCGGCCAGCGAGCGGGGGGTCGCGGTGTTCAACGCGCCGTTCTCGAACACCCGGAGCGTGGTCGAGCTCGCGCTCGCCGAGATCATCGCGCTCACTCGTCGGCTCCCCGAGCTGGACCGTGCGCTCCAGCGTGGCGTCTGGGACAAGTCGGCGAACGGCAGTCACGAGATCCGCGGCCGGCGGCTCGGCATCGTCGGCTACGGCAACATCGGCACGCAGCTCTCCGTGGTCGCCGAAGCGCTCGGCATGTCGGTCTTGTTCTACGACACGGCGGACCGACTCGCACTCGGCAACGCCCGGCGCTGCGCCAGCCTCCCCGAGCTGCTCTCGGAGGTCGACGTGGTGACGCTCCACGTCGACGGGCGTCCGGACAACCGAGGACTGTTCGGCGAGGAGGAGTTCGCCACGATGCGAGACGGTGCGCTCTTCCTCAACCTCTCCCGGGGCTTCGTCGTCGACCACGCGGCACTGCGTCGCCACATCCTCTCCGGGCATCTCGCCGGGGCAGCGGTCGACGTGTTCCCGGAGGAGCCGTCCAGCCGCGGTGACCCGTTTCGGTCGGAACTCCAGGGGCTCCCGAACGTGCTCCTCACGCCGCACATCGGCGGGAGCACCGAGGAGGCCCAGCAGGACATCGCCCACTTCGTCGGGGGAAAGCTGCTCGACTATTTCGAGCACGGTTCCACGGCCCTCTCGGTGAACCTGCCCCCGCTCCCGCTGGCGGGACCCGCAGGAGCGCGGATGACCCACTTGCACCGCAACGTGCCCGGCGTGCTGGCGCAGCTCAACGGCATTTTCGCCGAGCACAAGCTGAACGTGGCGGCGCAGCATCTCGCCACGCGGGGCCAGCTGGGGTATGCCGTGACCGACCTCGAGGGGGAGCCGTCGGACGAGCTGACCCGTGAGCTCCGCGCGGTGGCGGGCACGGTGCGGGTACGGGTCCTGGGGAGCGGCACCGCCGGGTAGGGCTCCGGCCGTCTGTGGACTCGGGGAGCCGTAAGGTCGGTTCTCTCCCCGGACCGCGTGCCGGCCTCACCTACCATGGGCGTATGCGACCGGGCTCCCCGAGCATCGAGCAGATCCGCCGTGCGCCAAAGGTCCTGCTCCACGACCACCTAGACGGGGGGCTGCGGCCGGCGACGATCGTGGAACTGGCGGCCGAGCAGGGCTATCGCAAGCTCCCGACGACCGATCCCGACGCGCTCGCGGCGTGGTTCGTCGCCGGCGCCGCAGGGGGCGACCTCGTTCGCTACCTCGAGGGCTTCGCGCACACGGTTGCGCTGCTCCAGCACACCGAGGCACTCATCCGGGTGGCCGAGGAGTGCGTGGAGGACCTGGCCGAGGACGGCGTTGTCTACGCCGAGGTACGTTTCGCCCCCGAGTTGCACACCGAGGCCGGCCTCGCCTTGGACGACGTCGTCGAGGCCGTGCTCGCCGGTTTCGAACGCGGGATGCGACGAGAGGCGGCGCGCGGGCGTCCAATCGTCGTCCGGACGCTGCTCACGGCGATGCGCACGGCGGCGCGCTCGCTCGAGATCGCCGAGTGCGCGGTGCGACACCGGGACGAGGGGGTGGCTGGTTTCGACGTTGCCGGGCGCGAGGCGGGGTTCCCACCGAGCAGGCATCTCGACGCCTTCCAGCTGGTCCAGCGCGAGAACTTCCACACCACCGTCCACGCGGGTGAGGCCTTCGGCCTGCCCTCGATCTGGGAGGCGCTGCAGTGGTGCAACGCCGAGCGGCTCGGGCACGGGGTTCGCATCGTGGACGACATCGCCGTCGAGGCGGACGGCACGGTGGGACTCGGCCGGCTGGCCGCCTACGTCCGCGACACCCGCACCCCGCTCGAGATGTGCCCGACCTCGAACGTCCAGACCGGCGTGGCGCGCTCGCTCGGGCAGCACCCCCTCGGCCTGCTGGTGCGGCTGCGGTTCCGGGTCACGGTCAACACCGACAACCGTCTGATGAGCGGCGTCAGCCTCTCCTCCGAGCTCGCCGCGGTCGCGGAGGCGTTCGGGTACGGGTGGGCGGAGCTCGAGTGGCTGACCCTGAACGCCATCAAGAGCGCCTTCTACCCCTTCGACAAGCGTCTGGCGCTCATCACGGGTCGGATCAAGCCGGGCTTTGCCGCCCTCGCGCAGGAGGACGCCCTCCAGGTGCCCGTGCCTGGCCGCTGAGCTCCCACCTCGGCGCGTCGGGCCGACTCCGGGCGCCGCCCGGCGGTCAGGGTGCGCTGCGCAGCGCGCCGAGCCGGCTGGTGAGATCCTCGCGAAGCGCGTCGACGAGCCACTGTGCCGCCGCCCGTGCCGTCGGAGCCTCTGCCGCCGGGACCGGGGCGCACGCCACCTCGAGATAGCACTTCAGCTTGGCCTCCGTCCCGCTCGGCCGCAGCGCGACCCGGGCGGAGGTGCCGCCCGGGCCAGCCGCCGCCGGGGTGCGAGCAAGGCCTGTCCCACCGGTGGCTCCGAGGGTGAGCACGACGAGGGGATGGGGGGGCAGTGGGTCCTGGTCGGGCGCCCGGCGGCTCCGGACGCCGCCCGCGGAGAAGTCCTCGACAGCGAGGACGTCGAGCCCTGCGAGCCGGCGGGGGGGCAGCGCCCGGAAGCGCTCGAAGATCGCCGCGGCGTCGGCCTCTCCGGCTCGGGAGACGCGAAGCGAGAGCTGCCTCGTGGCGTGGACCCCGAGCCGCTCGTCGAGCGCGTCGAGCAGGTCGTCGACCGAGCGCCCATCCCGGCGAGCTCGCGCGACGAGCCGCGCGACTGCGAGCCCTGCGACGATCCCGTCCTTGTCCCGGACCGCCGGGTTCACGAGGTAGCCGAGCGCTTCCTCGTAGCCGAAGACGAGCCGCGTGCCGGGCCGACGATCCCCCGCTCGGGCTATCCACTTGAACCCGGTCAGGGTCTCGGCATATTCGACCCCCTCGGCACGGGCAAGGGCGGCGAGCCGGGAGGAGGAGACGACGGTTGTCGCAACGAGGCGGTCCGGACCCGTCGTCTCCGAGAGGACGTGACTCGCGAGGAGTATGCCCACCTCGTCGCCGGTGAGCACCCGCAAGTCCCCGCTCCGGCGTGTGGGGGCTGCGACGCCGAGTCGGTCGGCGTCGGGGTCGTTCACGAGGACCAGATCCGCCGCTGCGGCTCGCGCGGCGCGGAGCGCCGGCTCCATGGCGCTTGGCTCCTCCGGGTTCGGAAAGGGTGCGGTGGGGAAGTCTGGGTCGGGCCGCTCCTGGGATGGAACGGGGATCGGCGCTGCGAGGCCAGCCCGTTCGAGCAGCGCCGGCACCACGACGCCGCCCACCCCGTGGAGCGGGCTGTAGACGACCCGGAGCTCTGGTGCGGGGTCGGGCGGGAACAGCGACAGGGCGGAGCGGACGTAGGGCTCCAGCAGGTCCGCGACCTGGACGCGATGGAGCAAGGGGTCGTCCGGGCCGGCGAGCCCGTCGTCCCGGCAGAGGAGCGAGCGCGCGGCGAGCTCGCCGAGCTGGGCGTCGGCGGGTGGGGCGAGCTGCGCCCCGTCGGCGTCGTAGACCTTGTAGCCGTTGTCCGCCGCCGGATTGTGGCTGGCCGTGATCATGACGCCTGCCGCGGCACCGAGTCGCCGGACGGTGAAGGCCGTGACCGGGGTGGGCAGGGCCGCGGAGGCGATCCACGTGGGGATACCGGCACCAGCGAGCACCCGGGCGGTGTCCTCGGCGAAGGCCGCCGAGCCGTGGCGTGCGTCGTAACCGACCACGACCCCGAGCGCTGCGTCGCCGCGTTCGTGGAGCACCCGTGCAAGGGCATCGGTGAGACGGCGGACGACGAGCCGGTTGAGACGGGCGGGGCCGGGGCCGAGTGGTCCACGGGCACCCGCGGTGCCGAACGAGACCGGGCCGGCGAAGCAGGCCTCGAGGGCGTCGACGTCCCCTCGTTCGAGGAGTGCCGCCAGCGCTGCTCGGGTCTCGGGGTCGGGATCCGCTGCGATCCACGCGAGCGCGGCATGGCGGAGTGCGGGCGGGACCCCGTCTGCAGCCGAAGGCGCCTCGTGGACCGGCCCGCAGCTCACAGTGCAGCCACGACGCGAAGCAGCAGCCGCCCGAGGCGGGCCGCTGCGCTGGTACCGGCGTCGAGCACCTCTCGGTGGTCGAGTGGGCCCGACCCGACGCCGGCTGCGAGGTTCGTGACGAGCGAGATCCCGAGTACCTCTGCCCCGAGGTGGCGGGCCGCGACTGCCTCGAGCACGGTCGACATGCCGACCAGGTGGGCGCCGGCCTGGGCAAGGGCGCGCACCTCGGCTGGCGTCTCGAACTGCGGGCCGGCGACGCCTGCATAGACGCCCGCTGGGATGTCGGGGTACAGGCTGCGGACGACCGCGCGGAGCCGTTCCGCGTAGAGATCCGTCATGTCCGCGAGACGCTCCGGCACCCACGCCGGGGGGGAGGGTCCGGTGAGAGGGGAGTGGCCGGTGAGGTTGAGCTGGTCCAGGACCAGGACCGGCCATCCGGGCCGGAGCCTGGCCTCGAGGGCACCTGCTGCGTTCGTGAGCAGCACCGTCGATGCCCCGGCGAGGACGGCACTACGCACCGCGTGCACCACCCGGGCGGCGGTGTGGCCCTCGTAGAGATGCGCCCGTCCGAGGAGCACGAGCACGCGACGGTCGCCGACCCGGACGGTGCGGAGCACGGACCGATGTCCGGGGACCGTCGACGCGACGAAGCCGGGGAGTTCGACCACGGGGATCTCGATCTCGGGCGGGCCGAGCCCGTCGGCCGCCGCCGCCCAGCCGGAGCCGAGCACCACGGCAACGTCGAAGGTGTCTCCCCCGCACCGGCGCCGGAGCGCCTCCGCCGCCACCTTCGCGAGCGAGAACGGTTCTGCATCCTCCGTGCTCACGAGGGGTCAGGCTACTCCGAGCTCTCGCCGCTCGACCCGTCCGACCCTTCGGCGCGGTGCGGCCCGACGGGGTCCCGGCGCTCCTCGACGGGCTCGGCCAGGCCGATCGGCTCCCGTGCCGGCGGCGGATCGACCAGTCTCGGCTCCCGGGCGAGGTCCTCGATCGTCGTGAGGGGGGGCAGGCCCGACGGGCCGGACTCGAACCCGCCGAGCTCCACGAAGCGCCGCGCGCCCGGGGCGACGCGACGTTCGAAGGACCCGACGGCGTTGTTGTACGTGCGAACCGCACCAGAGAGCTGTCTGCCGAGCTTCTCGAGATGGTCGGCGAAGACCACGAGCCGCTTGTAGAGGTCGCGACCGAGCTCCTCGACCTGCGCGGCGGAGTCGGCGAGGCGCTGTTCGTGCCAACCCGTCGCAGCGGTGCGGAGGAGGGCCACCAGGCTGATCGGGGTCGCGAGCAGCACTCGCTCGGTGAGCGCGTGCTCGAGGAGGTCGGGATCCGCCTCGAGCGCGGCAGCGAGCAGCCCGTCCCCGGGGAGGAACGCCACGACGAACTCGGGCGTCCGGGCGAACTGCTCCCAGTACGCCTTCCGCGCGAGCTGGTCGACATGGTTGCGCAGCTGGCGAGCGTGCCGGGCGAGTTGCTCCCGCCGTGCCGTGTCGTCCACGGCCTCCAGCGCGTCGAGGTAGCCCTCGAGCGGGACCTTTGCGTCGACCACCAACAACCGGTCGCCGGGGAGGTGCACGAGGAGGTCGGGCCGGAGACCGCCGCCGTCCCCCGTCGAGCGCTGCGCCTGCTCGGTGAAGTCGCAGTAGGCAACCATCTGTGCCAGCTCGACCACGCGCCGGAGCTGCAGCTCACCCCAGCGTCCGCGCGTGGTCGGGCGACGAAGGGCCTGGACGAGGTTCCGCGTCTCGCTGGCGAGCCGCTGCTCCTCGGTCGAGAGCCGTTCCACCAGCCCCTTGAGCCCCTCGTAGGCACCTTCGCGAGACTTCTCGAGCTCTCGGACCTGGGTTCTCACCGCCTCGAGCTCGCCACGCAGGGGGCGCAGGAGGTCGTCGATCGCGCTGCGTCGCGCGTCGACCTCGCTCGCGGTCGACTCCTGCGCGACCCGCAGCCGGTCGCTCGCGAGCTCGAGGAAGCGCTGGGAGGCCTCGGCGAGGAGCTTTCCCTGCACCTCGGCGAACGCACCTCGGAGCTGGCTCCCGAGGTGGTCGTGGTCCTCGACGCGCGAGCGTGCCACCTCGAGCTCGGCGAGGACCCTTGCGTCGTGG
>JAJYGW010000269.1 GCA_021790615.1 Actinomycetes bacterium
GCACCCCGGTCGTGGCCGTCGAGCCCGGGCTTGGCCACGACCACGCGGTAGGGACGCTGCATCGGGACCGATCCTACCCAGGTCCGGCGACGTCGGCCCGAAGCTCGGCGCCGGGCGCTCGGGGCCCGGCGCCCGGAGCCCGGCGCTCGGAGCCCGGCGCTCGGAGCCCGGCGCTCGGAGCCCGGCGCTCGGAGCGGAGGGATCAGGCGCGCTTCAGCGGCGCCATGCAGAGCAAGAGGACCTTCTCCCCGCGGCCGGGGAATCGGACCACCGCCTCGGCACGCTCGCCCTCGCCGCGGACCGAGAGGACCACGCCCTCCCCGAAGCGGCCGTGCACGACGTCGTCCCCGGGGCGCAGCCCGAGGCGCTCTGCGCCGGTGGTGGTGGCAGGGCTCGCCTCCCGCCGCCGGAGGGCGGCGCGGACCAGCTCCTCGGTGTGGCCCACGCGCCACGACTCCGCCGGGTCACGCCACGTGCCGCCCCCCACCCGCCAGCCGTCTGCCCCGCCACGACGCGCCGGTTCGAAGGACCCGGGGGCGACCTCGAGCGCGCCCATCTCGTCGAGGAACCTGCTCTCCGGGTTGTTCTGTGCCCGCCCCCAGAGGCTGCGCTGCCAGGCGTTGGTGACCGCCAGGCGCTCCCGAGCCCGCGTCACGCCGACGTAGGCGAGGCGGCGCTCCTCCTCGAGCTCGGCTGGGTCCTCGAGCGAGCGGAGGTGCGGGAAGACGCCCTCCTCCATCCCGGTGAGGAACACGACCGGGAACTCGAGCCCCTTCGCGAGGTGCAGGGTCATGAGCACCACTCGGGACCCGTCCGTCCCGGTGTCGTCGGCGTCGGCCACCAGCGAGACCGCTTCCAGGAAGGCACCGAGGTCCTCGTAGCGCGCCGCCTCCGCCACCAGCCCGGCGAGGTTCTCGATCCGGCCGGCGGCCTCCACGCCCCCCTCCGCCTCGAGCTCGGCGAGATAGCCACTCCGGTCGAGCACCTCCTCCGCGAGCCCAGCGGGGCCGAGCGCCGGCGCCTGCCCGCTGAGCTCGCCAACGAGCTCCACGAAGCGGGCGATCCCGTTCCTCGCCCTGCCCGTGACGCCGGCCGCCTCCGCCTCGCCGAGCGCGGCGAGCAGGCTCAACCCCCGGGCCCGGGCGAACGCGTCCACGCGCTCGAGGGAGGCGTCACCGACCCCACGACGCGGGGCGGAGAGGGCGCGCCGGACGCTCAGCTCGTCGTCGGGGTTGGCGACGACGCGCAGCCACGCCAAGAGGTCCCGGACCTCCCGGCGATCGTAGAAGCGCGTCGCCCCCACGACCTTGTAGGGAACGCCGGCGGCGACCAGCTCCTCTTCGAGGACCCTGCTCTGGCTGTTCGTGCGGTAGAACACCGCCATGTCCGCGTAGGGGCGGTGCTCCATCTGGTGGAGGCGGCGCGCCTCGGCGGCGACCCAGGCGGCCTCCGCGTGCTCGTCCTCCCCCCGGTACCGCAGGATGGCTGCACCCCCGGGGCGGGCGGTCCAGAGGGACTTGGGCGGACGGGACCGGTTGTGCTGGATGAGGGCGTTGGCGGCGTCGAGGATCGTCTGGGTGGAGCGGTAGTTCTGCTCCAGGGTGACCGTGCTCGCATCCGGGAACGCCCGCTCGAACTGCAGGATGTTCCGGATGTCCGCGCCGCGGAAGCGGTAGACGCTCTGGTCGGAGTCCCCGACGGCGAAGACGTTGCGGTGCTGTTCGCCGAGCAGCGCGACCAGCTCCGCCTGCGCCTGGTTGGTGTCCTGGTACTCGTCCACCAGCACGTGGGTGAAGCGGTCCTGGTAGTGCCGGCGCAGCTCCTCCGAGGTGGTGAGGAGCTCGACCACCCGAGCCAGCAGGTCGTCGAAGTCCATCGCGTTCGCCGCCACCAGGCGCTCCTGGTAGGTGCGGTAGGCCTCGGCGACGCGCCGTTCGTAGGGGCCCCTCGCCCGCTCGGCCATGGCATCGGGGGTCGTGAGCTCGTTCTTGGCCGCCGAGATCGTCGCCTGCACGGCCCGCGGCGAGAAGCGCTTCGGGTCGAGGTCCAGCTCCTGGAGGACGTAGCCGATCAGGCGCTGGGCGTCGGCCTGGTCGTAGATGCTGAAGGACGAGCGGTAGCCGAGCCGCTCCGCGTGGCGGCGCAGGATCCGCGCCGAGGCCGAGTGGAACGTCGATGCCCACATCGCCTCCGACGCCGGCCCGACCAGCTCGGTGAGGCGCCGGCGCATCTCGCCGGCGGCCTTGTTGGTGAAGGTGATGGCGAGGATCGCATGGGGTGGGACGCCCCGTTCGGCGAGGAGCCAGGCGATGCGGTGCGTGAGCACGCGGGTCTTGCCGGATCCGGCCCCGGCGACCACGAGCAGGGGCCCTCCCTCGTGGGTGACCGCCCTCTCCTGCTCCGGGTTCAGGCCACAGAGCAGCGCCGAACCTCCCACGCCGCCACCGTAGCGGCCGTCCCCGCGCGGCCGGGGGAGTGCCGGCGGCCCTCCGCACACCGCCTGGCGCGGCGCGGGCCCTTCCCCTCCGAGAGCGGCGGCGGGAGCGATGGCGGTGCTACTCCCACTCGATCGTGCCGGGGGGCTTCGACGTCACGTCGTAGACGACCCGGTTCACGCCCGGCACCTCGTTCACGATCCGGGAGGAGATGCGCTCGAGCAGCTCGTAGGGGAGCCGGGCCCAGTCCGCGGTCATCGCGTCCTCGCTCTCGACCGCCCGGACCACCACGGGGTGGGCGTAGGTCCGCTCGTCGCCCATGACCCCGACCGTCCGCACCACGGGGAGAACGGCGAAGGCCTGCCAGACGGCCCGCTCGAGTCCCGCCCGACGCACCTCTTCGGTGACGATGGCGTCGGCGGCGCGAACCAGGGTCACCCGGTCTCGGGTCACCTCACCCACCACCCGCACGGCGAGGCCGGGGCCGGGAAAGGGCTGGCGCCAGACCAGTTCCTCGGGGAGACCGAGCGTCGTGCCGATCGCGCGTACCTCGTCCTTGAAGAGGTCGCGCAGCGGCTCGACGAGCGAGAACGCCATGTCCGGCGGGAGCCCCCCCACGTTGTGGTGGCTCTTGATCGTCCCGGCGGTGGCGCTGCCCGACTCGACGACATCGGGGTACAGCGTGCCTTGGACCAGGAAGCGTGCACCTGGAGCGTGCGCCGCGGCGGCCTCCTCGAAGACCCGGATGAAGACCTCCCCCACGACCTTGCGTTTCTCCTCGGGGTCGACGCGCCCAGCGAGGGCGGCGAAGAAACGCTCGCTCGCGTCGACGCGCACCACGCGCAGGCCCCCCAGGCCCTGGAACGCCGCCTCCACCTGGTCACCCTCCCCGGCACGCAGCAGTCCCGTGTCGACGAAGACACAGGTCAGCTGGCCACCAACCGCCCGCTGCACGAGCGCAGCCGCAACCGCAGAGTCGACGCCGCCCGAGAGGCCGCAGAGCACCGTCCCCTCGCCGACCCGGGCCCGGATGGCCTCGGTCTGCGCGGCCACGATCGAGGCCGGCGTCCAGCTGGGCCGGCAGCCGCACACGTCGAGGACGAAGCGCTCGAGGAGCGCCTGCCCACCGTCGGTATGGGCAACCTCGGGATGGAACTGCACGCCGTAGCGAGCCCGACCCTCGTCCTCCATCGCGGCGATCGGGCCACCCTCGGCCCCGGCCACGAGCTCGAAACCGGGAGGGACGGCGACGATCGCGTCCCCGTGGCTCATCCAGACCGAGCCGTCCTCCGGCAGGGCGGAGAGGAGCCTGCCCGCACGCCGGCGGTGGAGGGGCGTCCGTCCGTACTCCCCGCTCCCCGTCCGGGCCACCTCGCCCCCGAGCGCCCGAGCCATGAGCTGCGCGCCGTAGCAGATGCCGAGGAGGGGCACGTCTGCCGCCCAGAGCGCCGGATCGACATCAGGCGCACCTGGCACGTAGACCGACTTCGGACCGCCCGAGAGCACGATGCCCGCCGGCCGGCGAGCGAGGAGTGCGTCCGCCGGCGTGTCGTGGGGGACGATCTCCGAGTGGACGTGGGCCTCGCGGATCCGGCGCGCGATGAGCTGGGCGTACTGCGCGCCGAAGTCGAGGACGAGGACCGTGTCGCCACGAGGACCGCCGGCGACGTCCGCTCGGCCCTGCCCGCTCACCCGCCCGACCTCCCCGCTCGGGCCCCTGCCACGACGAGATCGGCCTTCTGGAACTCGCGCACCGACTCGTAGCCGCAGGCTGCCATCGCGGCGCGAAGCCCCCCGGCCAGGTTCGTCCGTCCGTCCGCCCGGTGCGCCGGCCCGAGCAGGACCTCCGCCATCGTCGGGAGCGAGGAGGCCCCAGCTCCGCCGAGCCCGGTGGAATCCGGGGTGCGCACGCCCGGCTCCACCACCACCGGACTGGCCTTGGGCAGCCTGGCGTGCGCTGTGGCGCTCCCGTAGCAGCGCCCCCGACCCGGCGCGTCGCTCGAGGCCGCGAGGAGGCTCCCCACGACCACCGCGTCCGCACCGCACGCGATCGCCCGCGCGAGCTCCCCCGCGCTACGGACACCGCCGTCCGCGAGGACATGGCAGTACACGCCGGTTTCGACGAGGTGGCGCATGCGCGCCGCGGCGACATCGGCGATCGCCGTCGCCTGGGGTACGCCCACACCGAGCACCTCCGCCGTCCTCGCCGTCGAGCCGGCGCCCACCCCGACCAGGACGCCCACCGCACCGGTTCGCATGAGGTGCAGCGCCGCCTGGTAGGAGGCACAGCCGCCGACCAGGACCGGGGCTTCGAGCTCCCGGATCACGCGCTTCAGGTTCAGCGGCTCGCGGCCGCGCGCGACATGCTCTGCGGACACGACCGTGCCGCGGATCACCACGAGGTCGACCTCGGCCGACGTGAGCGCCGGCAGCAGGGCTGCGGTGCGCTGGGGGGTCACGGCGACCGCCGCCACCGCGCCGGCTGCCTTGATCTCGCGCACACGCTCGGCGACGAGTCCGGGGCGCACCGGCTGCTCGTAGTACCAGCGCAGGCGGCCGGCCAGGGATTCGGCCGGGAGCAGCGCCAGCTCTGCCAGCGCGGGCAGCGGGTCGTCGAGGCGGCCCCAGAGCCCCTCGGTGTCGAGCACGCCGAGCACCCCGAGGCGACCGAGGGACACCGCGGTCGCCGGCGAGGTCACTGCGTCGAGCGGGGCGGCGACGATCGGCAGGTCGAACCGGTAGGCGTCGAGCTCCCAGGAGAGGTCGACCTCCTCGGGGTCGCGGGTCCGTCGGCTCGGTACGATCGCCACCTCGTCGAGGCCGTAACCCCGGGAGGCGAGCTTGCCGGCCCCGATCTCGATCTCAGCCACTGCACCCACCTCGCGCCTCGGCGTCACGTTGCTCCGCGGCATCCGGCGTAGCCCCGGCGCTGGCACGCCCCGGTGGGGTGCCTGCCGAGCCGGCGTCCCGGCGCACACCGGTGCGCCGGTCGCCCTCGGGGCCGACCTCAGGGGGCCCGAGCACCGCGACGAGCAGCGCCCGCAGGATCCGTGCCGTGGCGCCCCAGATCGTCTCGCCGGCAACCTCGAAGAAGTCGATGCTGCGGTCGCCCCCGCCGGGCATCGGCCAGCGCTCCTCACGGAACACCCCGGGGCCTGCGAGCGAGGCCAGCGAGACGTCGAAGGCCCGCGCCACCTCGCTCGGGTTGGGACGGAGCACGGGCAAGCCCGAGAGGACGGCGACCACCGGGACGACGAGCGCCGTGGCGCGAGCCGTCGTCACCGGGGCGAGGGAGCCCAGGACGCGCTGCACCGCCGCTCGCTCGAGCCCCACCTCCTCGCGCGCCTCGCGGAGGGCGGCGTCCAGGGGCGGCTCTGCGGCGTCGGCCCGCCCCCCGGGAAAGGCCACCTCGCCGGCGTGGGTGGAGAGCGACGCCGCTCGGCGGGTGAGCAGCACGCGAACCTCGCTGCACTCTCCTGGAGCGGCGAAGAGCCCGACGAGCACGGCGGAGCGCTCGAGGGTCGGGCCAGACGGAAGCGAGCGCCGAGGCGACGGGGCACGCCGGGGCGAAGCGACCCGACTGGGCCGAGGAGGGCGCAGGGGCAACTCGCTGCCGAGGAGTGACGGCCAGACCCTGGCATCGCCGGCGATCCGGCGCACCCGCTCGCTCGCCTCGGCCAACGACACCGCCGTCGGACCCCTCCAGCCCCAGGCAGGGCCGGGCGACGCGCCAGGAGGTCTCGGGATCCGCTGTGGGCCAGCCCCGCGGGGCGGCCAACCGACCGGTGGCGCAGAGGAGGCGGGGGCCAGCCGCTCGAGGCGCTCGACCGTGCTCAACGCGGGAGCGGCCCGGTCCCGCTCCCCCCACCCGGTAGGGAGATGCCCGCCGGCGCTGCGGTCCCCGCCGGGCTCGGCGGGTCCCGGGGATCGGCCTCGGCGGCCTTCGTCGCTCCCGCGAGCTGCTCGAGGAGCGCGCGGAGCCCACCGGTCTTCAGGTTGGCCATGACCCGACCGGGCGTGGCTTCGCCCCGCTCCCACTCCATCCACGCCGCCAGCAGCTTGGCGGGATCGGCGGGAGGTCTCGGAACCACGGGGACAGCCTACGAGCACGCGACGAGGGGCCGGCTCGAGCCGGCCCCTCGTCGAGAACACTGCACGCACCACCCGCACCGGGTGGTGCGGTGTCACATCATGCCGCCCATGCCGCCCATGCCACCCATGCCGCCGCCGCCCATCGCGGGCTCCGGCTTCTTCTCGGGCTTGTCGGCGA
>JAJYGW010000170.1 GCA_021790615.1 Actinomycetes bacterium
ACGTCTACAAGCTCGCAGCGTCGTTCGGCCTCATCCGCGACGACGTCTACCTCCACCAGGCGCCCATGTTCCACGCGGCGGAGCTCGGGGCCGTGCTCGCGATCCCCGCCGTCGGCGCCGCGACCACCTTCGTACCGGTGTTCGACCCACCTGCCGTGCTCGAGGCCGTCGAGCGCACGAACGCGACGATGACGCTCATGGTGCCGACGATGATCGCGATGCTCCTCGACCACCCGGAGTTCCGCCCGGAACGCCTCGCCAGCCTGACCCGCCTGGTCTACGGCGCCTCCCCCATGCCGGCCTCGCTCGTCGAGCGGCTCATGGCCACCCTCCCCCACGTTGCCGTCTACCAGGGCTACGGCATGACGGAGTCCTGCGGACTGCTCACGGTCCTCGGCCCGGACGAGCACCGCTCCGGCGGCGAGCGGCTCCGCTCCGCCGGCACGCCGGTCCCGGGCACCGAGGTCCGCGTCGTGGACGCCGCCGGGTCGAGCGTCCCCGCAGGCACCGTCGGCGAGGTCTGGGCGCGAAGCGGCAACCTCCTCGACAGCTACTGGGCGCGCCCCGGCGAGACGGCAGACGCCCTCGCCGGCGGCTGGTACCACACGGGAGACGCCGGCCATCTGGACCGGGAAGGCTACCTCTACCTGGTCGACCGGGTGAAGGACATGATCGTGACCGGTGGCGAGAACGTCTACCCGGCCGAGGTGGAGAACGTGCTCGCGGGCCATCCCTCCGTTGCACAGGTCGCCGTCATCGGCGTCCCGGACGACCGCTGGGGCGAACGGGTCCACGCGGTGGTGGTGCCCGCCCCGGGCACAGAACCGACGCTCGAGGAGCTGACCGGTTTCGCGCGAGGGCAGCTCGCAGGCTTCAAGCTGCCCCGCTCCCTCGAGCTGCGCGCGGAGCCCCTCCCCCTCTCCGGAGCGATGAAGGTGCTGCGGCGCGAGCTGCGCGCACCGTACTGGGAGGGGCGGGGCCGGGCGATCTCCTGAGCCGGCGCCGGCAGGCACGCGGTCGGGCGGGCGCGGCTGGGCGAGCACGCGGTCTGCGGTCTGCGACCCCTCATTCCTGTGCATCTCCTGTGAATGTGGCCGGAACGGGAATACCCGCCATCTACAGGGGTTCTTCGGGCCGTAGACGAAACGACTGGAGGAACCATGCTCGCAACACTCGACAGCGCAGACGTTCTCTCCCCCGAGCAGCAGGCACGGCTGCAGCACCTGCTCGAGCACGAGCGCACCGAGCTCGTCGGCCAGATCTCCGACCTCGAGTCCGAGCTCGAGTCGCTCGCCCAACAGGAAGGCCCGATCGAGGTCCAGTTCGACGACGAGTCCGGCGAGGGTGCCGGCGTGAACGTCGACGCCGACCGTGACCGCTCGCTGCTCGCGCAGCTCCGCTTCCAGGCCGTCGAGGTCGACGAGGCGCTCGCCCGCCTGGAGGCGGGGACCTACGGGTTCTGCGAGGACTGCGGGCAGCCGATCGCACCGGAGCGGCTCGAGGCCATCCCGACGGCGCGGAGCTGTGTTCGCTGCAAGACCGGGGGTCTCCTCGCTCGCGCCGGGAGGCGGTGAGCCCGAGCTACCTCGTCGGGGCAGGCTGCGAGCCGGGCTCCGGTGCGGGAGCGGCTTGCCAGACGGGGCTCGCATACGCGAACGTCTCGCCGTAACCGGCCCACTCCCGTGGGGCCCGGGGGTCGGCGGGTCGGCTCGGGTCGCTGAGGCGTACCACGAGCCACGCCACCTCACCAACCTCGGTCGGGATCGGCACCGTTCTTCGTACGAGCGGGGCGGCGGACAGTGCAGCGCTCTCCAATGTCCCGGCGTCGCAGCACCACGGGAGCTGCCCGGCCCAATTCGCCGGGGAAGCGGCAACCTTCTCGGCCCGGCCTCCTCGGGAGTCGCTGGCCTGGCCATCCGAAGAACGGGACTCACCGCCCTCGCGGAAACCGACGAGCAGCTGCAGGCCGAGCACGGGTGGCGCCTCGGGACCGGGCTCGAGGTCCAGCTCCACCAGGACCTCGTCGTCCATCTGGGCAGTAGAGCCCATCGGCGCCCCGTTGAGCCGCACCGCGAGGCGGACGCCGGGCCGGCGGGTGGCGAACGTGAGGCGATCGCGGAGCGCGGCGCGCACCCCCTGCCAGGACCACTCCCGCACCCAGATCCCGGTGCGACCCTTGCCCTGGGGCAGCCCCCAGGACTCGCCGTGCTCGTCCGTCACCCCGAGCAGGGCCGGTCGCCAGCCCGCAGCCAGGCAGGCGACCAGCGGGGATGGCCGCCCGCGATCCACCCCCTGGAAGAGGTAGTCGTCGGTCATGTTGAACAGCTCGAGCCCGACGAGCGCCTCCGCAGCCTCCGGGTAGTAGCGGAAGTCCTCGAAACGTCCTGCGCCCCGGCCGCCGGGGTGGTTGAACGACGCGACACCCGACTCGTCGCCGGGCAGACCGTCCACCGGCGGGTGGCGGTGGCTCATGGGTCCACGGTGGTCGTGGCGCACTCCGGCCTCGCTCGGGTCGTCCAACCCGGTTGCGAGCCAGCGGAACAGGGAGGTGAGGCGGTCGGGCCCCTCGCGCGCGGGGCGGTGGTAGCGGGAGGTACCCCACACGTTGACGTGGCCGAGGTCCGGATCGGACCATTCGAAGCCGCGGACGGCGACGAAGGTGCCCTCCTCGTCGGCAGTCTTGGCGAGGGCTCCGAGCTCATCCCACGCCTCCTAGCCGATGCGACCGGCGCGCCAGCTCCTCCTCCGCGCTGGCTCCCGGTCGCGTGCCGGAGCGGCCGCCCCGACATGGTCGGTGATCGCGGCGACGTCGAGCCCGTTGGCCCGCAGGCTCGGGAACGCGCTCGCTGGGTCCCCCCGGCCATCCGAGAGCCGGGTGTGGTTGTGTAGGTCGGCGTGGAGCAGTGTCCTCGCGGGGAGGAGAGGGGAGTCCCGGCGCGTGCCCCATGCATCGCAGCGGCGGCGAGCCGGCGCCTGGCCCGTCGGCACCTCCCGGGCGTCGCGTGGCAGCCCCCCGGGTGCGACAGGATCCACGACTCCACCGTAGGGCGTCGCCGGCCCGTCGGTTCCGGAAGCGCGGAAGTCCGGTTCGGCCCGGCACCGCCCGGCTGGCCCAGGATGCGGCCGCCTCGGGCTCGGGCCGCTGCCGGCCGCCTGGCTCAGGACGGCTCGGGCTCGGCGGTCGGGAAGCCGGCGGGCTCGACGCCGAAGCGCAAGCGAGCACCCTCGCCCGGCCGCAGGATCCAGAGATCCTCTCCAGAGTTGAACGCATCCGGCGGGCAGGTCATCGGCTCGATGGCGACGGAGCGACGCCGCTTCGGCTCCGGGAGGGTGTCGCCCGTGAAGACCATCCACCAAGCGCAGGCCTCGTCCCCCCAGACCGTGACCGCACGCCCGCTCCCAGGGTCCCTCAGGACCGCCCGGACCCGGCCGTCGGCGTCCCGTGCGAGCGCGCCGAAGGCCGTGTCCAGCACCCGGTCGCCGAGCGGCGCTCCCGTGGAGAGATCGAAGGGGGTGCCGGCGACCGCGTGGCGGGCGACGGGGATGCTGCGCTCGTCGGACTCGAGGTAGACCCCGGCGTCGAGTCGCAGCTCGTAGCCGTCCACGAGTGCTTGTGCCCGCTCCTCGGCGGCGCCGCTGCCAGCCGGGTGGTCGGGTCGCACCTCGGACGCGCCCGGGCCGGTGGCGGCCGGGCGGTCGGGTTGGGCCTCGGACGCGGCGGAGCTGGCGGGCCGTGCCCCGGTGCCGGCACCGAGTCGCAGGTAGGGATGGGCACCGAGCCCGAACGGCGCGGGGTCCGGTCCGTGGTTCTCGCCCGAGAGCTCGACCTCCAGGCCGGCGCTACCCAGGCGGTAAGTGGCACCGAGGCGGAGCGAGAAGGGGTAGCCAGGCTGGGGGTGGAGGTCGAGCCCCAAGGAGACCCGGTCGGGCTCCGCCTCCACCAGCTCCCACCGGTACCAGTTGGCCAGCCCGTGGATGGCGCCGCCCGTGGCCGGCTCGGTGAGCGCGAGCTGCTGGACAGCTCCTCCCACCACGTACCGCCCGCCGGCGATCCGGTTCGGCCAGGGCGCGAGCACGTGGCCCTGGTAGCGGTGGGATCCCTCGCTCGGTGCGAAGCCGTCGAGGACGTCGACTCCGCCGACGGTGTAGCTCGCGAGCGCAGCGCCGAGCTCGACGACGACCGCCCGATGGGCGCCGTGCTCGAGCACGTAGGACTGTCCCGACGGAAACGCAGGTGGCCGCATCGGCCGGTTCTACCACGCCCGTAAGCTCGGAAGCATGCGTGCCGCCATCCTGCACAACTACGGCGGGAACCCGACGCTCGGCGAGTGGGAGGACCCCGCACCCTCGGGAGCCGCTGTCGTGCTCGAGGTCCTCGCCGCTGCGCTCAACCCCGTCGACCTCCGCATCGCCTCCGGCCGGTTCTACGGCGGCTCGCCCCGCCTGCCCTACATCGTCGGAGCCGAGGGCGCCGGACGGACCGCCGACGGCAGGGTGGTCTACTTCGACGGCGCCATCGCCCCCTACGGCGCCTGCGCAGAGCGCACGCTCGTCGGCGAGTCGAACCTCCTCCCGCTCCCGGAGGGGCTGGACCCGGCAGTCGGGGCCTCCCTCGGGGTCGCCGGGCTCGCCGCCTGGCTCGGGCTCGAGTGGCGCGGTCAGCTCCGGCCGGGCGAGGTCGTGCTCGTCCTCGGTGCGAGTGGCCCGGTCGGTCAGTTCGCGCTGCAGGCAGCGAAGCTCCTCGGCGCAGGGCGCGTGATCGCAGCGGCGCGAGACCCCGAGCGCCTCGAGGCGACCCGAGCCCTCGGTGCCGACGCAACCGTCTCCCTCGGGGAGACCGACCACGCTGCGCTGGTCGCGGCGTTCCGCGAGGCCGGCGGTGGCGGGGTGGACCTCGTCATCGACCCCTTGTGGGGAGCTCCGGCGGCAGCCGCCCTCGACGCCTGCAACCTCGGGGGCCGCCTCGTCCAGCTGGGCGAGTCCGCCGCGGCGACCGCCTCGCTCAGCTCCGCAACCGTGCGCGGCCGGCTGCTCTCGATCATCGGGCACACGAACTTCGCCGCCCCCCACGACGTCAAGCGTGCCGCGTTCACCCGCCTCGCGGAGCACGCAGCGGCCGGCCGCATCCGCGTCGAGCTCGAGCGGATGCCGCTCGACCAGGCGGCCGAGGCCTGGGAGCGCCAGCGGCGCGGGCCCGGGCACAAGCTGATCCTCGTCCCCTGAGCGCGGGCGAGCCGGGCCCGGCTGCGGGCCCGGCCTCCTACCCTGGGCGGCCGGGCGGGCGCAGGTTGGTCCTCGTGCCCTGAGGAGTGGGGGTCAGGCTCGAGGGGTGCCGGAGCCGTCGCTCGCTGTCGCAACTGCCTCTTGACACCCTCGGTGCGTACCGCAACGCTTAGCCACATGGCTAATGAAACCGTGGTGTGCACCTACCGGGTCAGAGCCGACGCCGAGGAGCGGTTCCGATCGCTGCTCACGGGCCACTGGCGCTCCCTCCACCGCCTGGGATTCGTCACGGACGACGCCCCGGTCGTCTACCGGAGCGTGGACGAGGCCACGACGACCACCGAGATCTTCACCTGGCAGGACCACGGGTTCGAGCGGGCGCACGAACACCCCGACGTGCTCATGCTCTGGGAGGCGATGGACCCGCTGCTGGAGGAGCGCAACGGACAGCTGAAGTGGGACTTCCCCCACTACAGCAAGGTGATGCTCAGCGCGTGAGCAGCACGCCCCAGGGCGTCGCCGACCTCGAAGACCTCGAGTCGGTCTTCGCTGCCCTCGCCCACCACTCGCGCCGCACGATCCTCCTCGTGCTGCACGCGAGGGGAGGCACGATGACCTCGGGAGACATTGCCCAGCGCTTCGACCACTCGTGGCCGACCGTCACACGGCATCTCCGGCTCCTCGAGCGAGCGAAGCTGGTTCGGGTCGAGCAGCGTGGCCGGGAGCGGCTCTACCATCTCGACCGGCGGCGGCTCCAGGAGGTGGCGGGCGCGTGGGTGGCCCGCTTCGGCGTCGACACGACGGGCGAGCAGTCCGAGTGACGCCGGCCCGAGCAACGGGCCCGGGCCTGGGCACGGGAGTGGAGCCTGCCGACGACGCCGGTGGTTGTGGGCGGGGTTGGGGTTGGGGTTGGGGTTGGGGTTGGGGTTGGGGAACACCTCAGCTGGCTGCCGCCCCAGCCCCCGGCGTCGTCGCCGAAGTCGAGGACGGCGTCGCGCGTGCGTTCGTAATCCTCGTGAGGGCTCCTGCGTCTTCGTCGACCCACTCCGGAGCTCTCGTACACCCCGTGCGGCTGGGCGATCGAGGGGCGCAGGGGGTCGGGTGGACGGGCCCGCTTCCGGGCGGTGCCCCCGTCTCGTATGCTCTTGGGCAGGGCTTTCCTCAACAGCGGCCTTGCCACTCGTGCCCGAGCCCGGTCGGGACGTATCGTCCGAGCGCATGGCGTCACGATTGGGGCCTGTTTCCGGAGGGCGGCACCACAAATATCACCTTCATAACGCGGCCGAGGTACCCATGTTGGAAGCCGCCATGCCTCCTGGATTTCTCTACAG
>JAJYGW010000050.1 GCA_021790615.1 Actinomycetes bacterium
GGTGGCGACGGTGGAGGAGGGTCTCGTGCTGCGCCAGGCGGGGATCGACGCGCCCGTGCTCCTTCTCTCCGAGCCCCCGGTGGCGGCCATGGCAGAGCCGGAGGCCACATGGGCCCAGGTCGTCTCCCTGGGACTGACCCCTACGCTCTACACGCCTCAGGGGATCGCGGCGGCTTCTGGAGCCGCGAGCAGAGCGGGAAGGTCCCTTGGTGCCCACCTCAAGGTTGACACGGGAATGCACAGGGTGGGCGCAGCTCCACAGGGTGCTCTGGACCTGGCCAAGGCGATCGCCGCCGAGCCGGCTCTGCAGCTCCAGGGCATATGGACACATCTCGCCGTGGCCGACGGGCTGGGCGAGGAGGACCTCGAGTTCACCGCACTCCAGATCTCCCGCTTCGACGAGGTGTGGAGATCGCTCGTCGCGGCGGGGATCGAGCCGCCGATCCAGCACGTGGCCAACTCTGCCGGGGCGCTCCTTCACCCCGACGCCAGGTACTCGATGGTCCGCTGCGGCATAGCGCTCTACGGCGAGGTCCCCGCGCCGAGGCTCGAGCGAGCTCTGGCGGCATCCCTTGCGGGGAGGATGCTCGAGCCGGTGCTCTCCCTGAAGGCCCGAGTCAGCCACGTCGCTTGGCACGAATCGCTGGAGCGTCCTTCATACGGGCGGCGGCGTCCCCTCGCGGCGCCATCACAGGTGGCGACAGTCCCGATCGGCTACGCCGACGGAGTGCCGCGACGATGGTTCGAGGTCGGAGGCGAGGTGCTCTTGAAGGGCGGACGATTTCCCCTCGCCGGGGTGGTCACGATGGACCAGATCGTCATCGACTGCGGCACCGGCGGGGATGTCCAGGTGGGCGACGAGGTGGTGCTGATAGGCCGGCAGGGGGGCGAACGCCTGAGCGCAGGGGAATGGGCGGAGCGCTTGGGTACGATCAGCTACGAGGTCCTGTGCGGCATCGGGCCGCGCGTGCCACGAGTAGTGGTGGGCCCACGATGACGAGCGCGCGGGCGAGCGTCGAAGGCTCGGCGGAGGTGCAGCGATGAGCCCACGCAACCAGGATTCGCGGTTCGCCGTCCGGGGGAGACGAGCGGCGAAGCTCGCCCTTCCGGCGGGAGCGTTGGCGGCGGCTTGGTTGGGGCAGCACCGAGCGGTCCCCAGAGAGATCCCGAGCGAAACCGAGCTCGCGCTGGCCGGCCTCGAGCTCCCGCCGGACGTTCGCGACCGATGGGTCACGACCGACGACGGCGCACGCCTCCATGTGCTCGAACGGGGGAGCGGCCGGCCCGTGGTGCTGCTCCACGGGATCGCGTGCTCGGCGGAATTGTGGGTACGCCAGCTGAGAGAGTGGGCCGACGGCGCGCGGGTGATCGCCGTCGACCAGCGCGGCCACGGCTTGTCAGGGGTGGGGAGCGATGGTTTCGGCTCGGCACCGATCTCACGGCTGGCGGCCGACCTCGGCGCCGTCCTCGAGTCACTGGATCTTCGGGACGCCGTCGTGATCGGCCATTCGATGGGCGGGATGGCGACGCTGCAGTTCGCAGTCGACAGCCGCGGCGAAGAGGCTGCAGGGCGCGTAGCTGCGTTCGGGTTCGTGTCCACCACCGCGGGTCCCGTCTTCGGCGTGCGAGGCCTGGCACCTCTTCTCGGTGCTGCCATGCCCCTCGCGAGGGGCTATCTCGGTGCACGCGACGTGCTCGGCGCGGGGCGTCTTCTCTCGAGCGACACAAGCTGGTGGGTGATGCGGTCCTGCTTCGGGACGAGGCCCAGTCTTGCCGAGGTGCGCTTCTCCGAGGCGATGGCCATGGCAACTTCACCGCGCACCGTGTCGGGACTGCTCTCCGGGGTCGCGTCCTTCGACTTGTCTCGCCGCCTCGGTCGCCTGGAGGTGCCGTCCGCGGTGCTCGTGGGTACCGCCGATCGCCTTACCCCGCCGTTCCACGCCCGGCGCCTGGCTCGGCTGCTCGGGGATGTCGAGGTGGCCGAGCTGAAGGACTGCGGCCACATGCCGATGATCGAACGGCCCGATGCCCTCGACGAGCTGCTCGGCAAGCTGATGGCGCAGAGCGCGGCAGCGTGAGGGAACGCCGGTCGCCGTCGTGACCGATCTCTCCGGAATCGCCTCCGAAGCTGCAGACTGCACCAGGTGCGGCCTCCACGCCGGAAGGTCGACCGTGGTCTTCGGCATGGGCAACCCCGAGGCCGACCTGATGTTCGTAGGTGAAGGGCCGGGAGCAGAAGAGGATCTCCAGGGCCTTCCTTTCGTCGGCCGGTCCGGAAAGCTTCTCGACACCCTCGTCCAGCAGGAGCTCGGGCTCGATCGCACGGGCTGTTTCATCGCCAACGTGGTCATGTGCAGGCCGCCGGGCAACCGGGACCCGAAGCCGGAAGAGATCGAGGCGTGCCGCCCGCACCTCGAGGCGAAGCTCGAACTGATCAAGCCGAAGGTCGTGGTCACTCTGGGCAAGCTTGCGATGCAGTCGCTTCTCGGAAGGGCGGTTGGGATCACGCAGGTTCGCGGGCGGGCGTACCCCTTCCGGGACGGGCTTCTCGTGCCGACCTTCCATCCCGCCTACGCGTTGCGCGGCGGCGGCGAGGTGGTGGCCCAGATGAGAGCTGATCTCGTCAGGGCCAAGAAGCTCCTCTCCGCAGCCGCCGGTTCGGGCGCCGCACGGGCTCCAGGAGCGGGTCGGTGAGCCTGCGGAGCTTCGACGTCGAGACCACCTCGGCGAAGGGCACGAGGCGCCTCGGTGCCAGGTTGGCGCGCGTTGTGCAACCCGGTGACCTGGTCTTGCTCTCGGGCGACCTCGGGGCCGGAAAGACCACGTTCGTCCAGGGGTTCGCTTCGGCGCTCGGCGTGGAGGAGCAGGTGACCAGCCCGACGTTCACCATCCTGCGCCCCTACGCGTGCACCGCTTCGGAGGCTTTGGACAGAAGGATCAGGACCTTGCTCCATGCCGACGTGTACCGGCTCGAGCACACTGGCGAGATGCTCGACGTGGCCATCCACGAGCTCATCGAGGACGGTGCGGTCGCGCTGGTGGAGTGGGGGGAGCGGGCGGCACCTGTCATCGGCCGCGAGGCGCTGGTGGTGGTGCTCAACCATGCAGATGGAGACGACGACCGCATGGTGACGATAGAGGTGCCCCCATCCTGGGAGGGGCGCGCCGGCCTGGCGGACCTGGCTGGCTCTCCTGCGGGTAGCTGAGATGCTCGTCCTCGCGATCGAGACCGCCACTGAAGCGGCGGGGGTGAGCATTGCCGACGAGGACGGCGTGCTCGGGTCGGTGGCGTTCGGCAGGGGAAGGCGCCACACCGAGGTCCTCGCGCCGTCCGTCCGCTTCGTCTGCGACACCGCACGAACGGCCATGGACCAGCTCGGCGCGGTGGCAGTGGACATCGGTCCCGGCTTGTTCACCGGGCTCAGGGTCGGCGTGTCAACGGCCAGAGCCCTCGGGTACGCGCTGGGGGTCCCGATCGTCACGGCGACGAGCCTGGAGGTCCTGGCACGGGAGGCGGTCGCCTTGCCGCAGGTGCAGTTCCGGCCGGGTTCGGTGCTCGCGGTCGTCGACGTGAAGCGAGGCGAGGTCGCCTGGCAGCGGTTCGTGCAGGACGGTGACGGTGCGACCCCGTGGTTGGAGGAGGCGGAACGCCTTGCTCCACCGGGCGTGCTGGTGGAGGAGCTGGCCTCGGCGCCGGCGGGCTCAGGGCGCTGCCTCCTCGTCGGCGACGGTGCAGCGAGGTACGCCGAGCTCCGAACGTGGTCCTCGGGTCGGGAGCTGTGGCCTCTCCGAGCGCATCGGTGCTTGCCCGCCTGGGCGTGGAACGCGCCCTGGCCGGAGAAGTGGCGCAACCGAGGTCCGTCCTGCCCCGCTATCTGCGGGAGGCGGACGTGCGCATCCACTGGGAGACGCGCCCGCATTCGCCGGCAGTGGCCGTCCCTCGTCCGGCGGCTGGCGGCTCCTCCGGCTGAGAGGCGGCCGGCGTGGTCATCAAGAAGGAAGATCGCCCGACGGCACTGGGCACGGTGCGGATAGTCCCGATGCATCGCAGGCACCTGCGCGCGGTGGTCCGGATCGAGCGGTCGGTATATCCGCGAGCGTGGACCACTGCTCTGTTCCTGTCGGAGCTGGCTCAACGCAAGAGCCGGCGTTACCGGGTCGCCGCTTCGGGTCTCGAGGTCGTCGGGTACGCGGGTTTGATGATGGTGGAAGACGAGGGGCACGTGAACACGCTCACCGTGGCGCCGGAGCTGCAGCATCGCGGGATCGGCACGCTGTTGCTCGCAGACTGCGCACGAGGTGCGATCGAGCGTGGAGCGCGCAGCTTGACGCTCGAAGTGCGGACCGGCAACGCCAATGCCCAGGCCCTCTACCGCAGGTTCGGCTTCGCCCCTGTCGGGATCCGGAGGAACTACTACCCCGAGACAGGCGAGGATGCGATCGTGATGTGGGTCCACGACGTCGACACACCCGCCTACGCGGCCAAGCTCCATCGGATCGAGTCCCGGGTGCTCGGCCGAAGCTGAGCAGAGCGCGTTCGCCGGCTCCGCGGGCGGACCCCGTCCTCGGCTCAGGAGCCCGCTCCGGGTGCGCTCGCACCGTGCGCGCAGGCCGGCCGCGTGGCTCGTACTGTGGGAAGGTGCGCGCGCTGGGGATCGAGACGTCCTGCGACGAGACGGCGGCCGCCGTCGTCGACTCAGGGGGGATGGTGGTCTCGTCGATCGTGGCGAGCCAGGTCGATCTTCACGCCCGGTTCGGAGGGGTGGTGCCCGAGGTCGCCGGACGAGCCCACCTCGAGCTGATCGGCCCAGTGGTCGAGGAGGCGCTCGAACGGGCCGGTGCCGCCAGAGCACCCGGCATCGATGCGATAGCGGCGACGATCGGTCCAGGGCTCATCGGGTCTTTGCTCGTCGGGGTGAGCACGGCGAAGGCGCTGTCCCTCGCCTGGGAAGTGCCCTTCGTCGGCGTCAACCATCTCGAAGGGCACTTGTTCGCGGTGTTGCTCGATCACCCCGGAGCCGAGTGGCCGCTCGTAGTCCTTCTCGTGTCCGGTGGGCACACACTGCTGATCGAGGTGGAGAGGCCCGGCGCCTATCGACTCGTCGGCCGCACTCTCGACGACGCCGCGGGAGAGGCGTTCGACAAGGTGGCCAGGTACCTGGACCTCGGCTACCCTGGCGGCCCTGCCATCGAGGAGGCGGCGAAGTCGGGGGACCCGGAGGCTCACTCGATGCCCCGCGCGCTCGCAGGCGAGGATGGATTCGACATGTCCTTCAGCGGGATGAAGACCGCCGTGGTACGTCTGGTTCGAGGCCATCCGGAGGCGAGGAGCGAGGACGTAGCTGCGTCGTTCCAGCAGGCGGTGGTCGATGTGCTGGTCGACAGAGCCATTCGGGCGGGCGTCGAGCTCGGCGCGAGGGGAGTGTGCCTGGGGGGAGGTGTCGCAGCGAACGGGCCCTTGCGGGACCAGCTCGGATCAGCCTGCGCGAGCGCAGGTCTGCCGCTGTACCTGCCGAGCCCGGCCATGTGCACCGACAACGCTGCGATGGTGGCCGCAGCAGGCTTGTGGCAGCTCGAGCGCCTCGGCTCGACTCCGCTCGACGCTCCCGCGGTGCCTGATCTCGCGCTCAGCTTCTTGCAGGGCCGAGACTCCCAGGGAGCCATCCGACCGAAGCGCCAGAGCGGCATCGAGGGTGAGGGTGGTGTCGGTACCCGTCGCAACGAGAAGCGCTGAAAGGCGACAAGGGGCCGGCGCCTGTTGCCAAGAGCCGGCAGAACGGTTATATTTGGCACTCGCAACGTGAGAGTGCTAATCCCGGAGGTTCAGCAACGATGAAGCTTCAGCCCCTCGACGACCGCATCGTCGTCCGTCCCGGAGAGGGCGAGGAGACCACCGCGTCCGGACTCGTCATCCCCGACACCGCCAAGGAGAAGCCTCAGCAGGGTGAGGTGCTGGCCGTGGGGCCCGGCAGGCGTGCCGAGAACACCGGCGAGCTCGTCCCGCTCGACGTGGCCGTGGGCGACACGGTCGTCTACTCCAAGTACGGCGGCACCGAGATCACCGTGGACGGCGAAGACCTCCTGATCCTGTCGAGCCGCGACGTGCTGGCGAAGGTGGCCAAGTAGCGGAGCAGCTTCCATTGGCGCCTGCCGGTCGCCGAGCAGGCGGACTTGGCAGGGTCGAGCAGGGTACCGGCACCGACTTGCCGAACAAGCTCGTGAGAGACATACACAGATAGAGAGCGGCCGCAATGCCCAAGATCCTCCAGTACGACGAGAAAGCACGCAGGGCTCTCGAGTCAGGAGTGGACAAGCTTGCCAACGCCGTCAAGGTCACCCTGGGCCCCAAGGGCCGCAACGTGGTCATCGACAAGAAGTGGGGCGCACCGACCATCACCAACGACGGCGTCTCGATCGCGCGGGAGGTAGAGCTCGAGAGCCCGTTCGAGAACATGGGCGCGCAGCTGGTGAAGGAGGTCGCCACCAAGACGAACGACGTCGCAGGCGACGGGACGACGGTCGTCCCGT
>JAJYGW010000103.1:0-5716 GCA_021790615.1 Actinomycetes bacterium
GTAAGCGCAGCGAAAGACGACGTTGCGGTTGGAGCGCAGGCGCACGCAACGAGGATAGATACACCCTGTTCGTATGCTCGCCTCGTGGCTCGCGCCAAGACCGTCCGCTACAGCTACCGGCTCCGGGCATCACCCGCCCAGGAGCGAGCGCTCCTCGCCGAGTGGGACGGCGTCCGCTTCGTCTGGAACCGCTGCGTCGAGGCGTCGAAGGCGGCCTACGCCGCCTCGAGCACTGAGCACAAGGTGACCTGTGGCCCGGCCGAGCTCGACAAGATGCTGACGAGCTGGCGAGCTGACCTCGACTGGCTGAGCGCTGGGTCATCGGTCCCCCAACAGCAGGTGGTCCGGGACTTCGGCCGGGCCAGAGCCAAGGCGCTGAAGGACGTGAAGGACCACCTCCCGGTGCGCCAGCGGCGGGGGATGCCTCGGTTCAGGTCCCGTCACCGCTCGGCCCCGTCGCTCCAGTACACGACGAACGGCTTCTCGCTGAAGGAGGATCCGGAGACCGGCCGGCTGCGGCTCCATCTTGCCGGTGGGATCGTCGTCCGCCCGGTGTGGTCGAGGCCGCTGCCGAGCCATCCCTCCTCGGTCCGGGTCTATCGCGACGCAGTCGGGGACTGGTTCTGCTCCTTCGTCGTCATGGCCGCACAGGAGCCGCTCCCTGCGGTCGATCGGGTCATCGGCATCGACTGGGGGGTGTCGGTCATCGCGACGACGACCGACGACGACCACGACCTCGCCCACCCGCAGCGACGCAGGTCCGCCGAGGCGAGGCTCGCCCGCTACCAACAGATGATGGCAAGGCGCAATCCACAGAAGGGCAAGCCCTCATCCAAGGGCTACCAGGAGGCAAAACGCCAGGTGGCGAAGCTCCACCGTCAGGTGGCCCGCCAGCGAAGCGATGGCTCGTACAAGTGGGCGAAGGGCGTCGTCGTCGACTTCGACCAGATCGCCGCCGAGGACTTCCGCCCCAAGTTCCTCGCGAGGTCGACGATGGCGAAGAAGGCGACCGACGCAGCCATCGGAGCGTGCAAGCAATCGCTCGTCCACATGGCCGACAAGCACGGTCGCGACCTTCGCCTCGTCGATCCTTCCTACACGACGATGGATTGCTCGAAGTGCGGTGCGAGAGCCAAGCACCGCCTGGACCTCTCGGAACGGACCTATGCCTGCGACGCCTGCGGCGCGGTGCTGCCGAGGGACAAGAACTCAGCGGCCGTCATGGTCGTCAGGGCCGGTTTCGTCCCTGCTGGTGCTGAGGGCGCAAGACCAGAGCCGGAGCTTCCGGTTCTGGCTGCCTGAGCCAGGAATCCCCCGGCTTCAGCCGTGGGGAGGATTCAAGTCGGAGCTGGATCACCGGAGCCGACTCGCCGCGCAAGAACGCCATGACGGTCTCGCGGTGGTCTGCCGCGAGCAGGTGGCCGTAGGTGTGCTCGCAGACGCCGACGGAGTGCCCGAGCTGGCGGGCGACGACGTAGAGGGGCACCCCGGCAGACAGCCATAGTGCCGCACAGGTATGCCGGAGCGCGTGCGGAGTCGGTGCCGGGGCGACGAGCCGGGCACGCTTGACGGCCGGTCGCCACACCCGTGTCCGCCAGTGATCGGGTGTCATCGGACCTCCCTGCGAACCGGCGAACACGAGATCGTCCTTGCTCAACCCGCGTTCGTCGACGTGGCGGGCGAGCCGGTCGGCGATGTCGTCGATGAGCTGGACCGTACGTGCCCCACGAGCCGACTTCGGGGTGTGCAGCTCGCGGTATGCGCTGTTCTTGCTCACCCGCTTGGGCACGCCGACCGCGGTCCGGCGCACCAAGAGCTCTCGTGCACCGAGGTTGAGGTCGGATACCTGGAGGGCGGCAAGCTCCCCGATGCGCAGGCCCGTGGTGGCCGCCACGGGCACGACGAGACGCCAGTGCTCGGGCATCGCTTCTTCGAGGCGGTCGAGCTCTTCGAGCGAGAGGAAGCGCCTCTCAGTCGGGCGCTCGCGGGGTCCTTTGACGTTGGAGGCGACGTTGCGGCCGATGAGGCCGTCGCTCATCGCGTCGGCGAGCAGCTTGTGGAGCAAGGTCATACAGCGCGTGACGGTCCCCGGCGCGAGCGTGTGCTCGAGGTCGCCGACCCATCGCTCGACGTCGGAGCGGACGAGGCGTCCCAGCTTGACCTCGCCGAACGCGGGCTCGATCTGGCAGCGCCAGATGGTCTCCTCACGGGCCCGGGTCGATGAGGTCACTCGCCGGGTCGCGCTCCACTTGTCGTACCAGCCGGCAAGCGTCGTCCGCGCGCCGGTCGGGTCGGCGCTCTCGCCGCGGCGGCGGTCCCTCAGGTGTTCGGCACGGGCCGCGTCTGCGGCCGCGAAGGTGTCGTACGCCTCGTAGTGGCGTTTGCGTGATGCGTCGTACCAGCTGATCTCGAAGGTGACCGTGCCCGTCGGCCACACCCGGCGCCGGATGCCCGGCGACGTGCGCCGGGGGCTCACGCCGTCCGCCGATCACGGGCACGGGGCCTGCCGCCGCGGGGGCGGGGCTCGTGGCCTCGGACCGGCGCCGCCTCGCGCTCGAGCCACTCGTCGAGCCACTCGGGACGGAACCGGACGCTGCGGCCGACACGGACGAAGCGGATCCGGTGCTCTGAGGTCAGGCGGTAGACGAAGGACTTCGGCGCGTCGAGACGCTCGGCCACCTCGTCGACGGTCAACAGGTCGGTGCTCATGGTCTGACCTATGCAGGGGCCTAGAGATCGGCTCCCTTTCGCCACCACCGATGGTGGCGCGATGGTGGCGAACGCAGAAGACCGCCGCCTGTGTAAGCCCTGAGCACCGCCTCTGAGCTGGGGCTTTACGGTGAGGCTCAGTGGGCTTGAACCACAGGCGGGAGCCCACCGGCTACTGCTACCGGATGCTCGGGTCCGGATTCGAGGCAGAGGACGCAGTCCAAGAGACTCTGGTGCGCGCGTGGCGGCATGCGGGCGACTTCGAAGGTCGTTCGAGTGTGCGGTCGTGGCTCTACAAGATCGCAACCAACGTCTGCATCGACATGAGCCGCCAGGTCCAGCGGCGCGCCCGGCCGATGGAGATGGGACCTTCCTCGCCTCCGGACGAGACGATGCTGGGGCCGCCGCTGGGGGAAGCCGTCTGGGTCACGCCGATCGCCGACGACCGTGCCGGTGGTGCGTACGGCGACCCGGCGGAGCTCGCCGAGTATCGCGAGTCGATCCGGCTGGCGTTCGTCACCGCGCTCCAGCACCTTCCGCCGCGCCAGCGCGCTGCGCTCATCCTCTGCGAGGTGCTGCGGTGGTCCGCGGCCGAGGCAGCCGAGCTGCTCGCCACGACGGTCGCGGCGGTCAACAGCGCGCTCCAGCGCGCACGTGCGACGCTGGCCGCGGCACCGGGGCCACCTCCGTTTGGGCCGCTGGACGAGGTGGAACCCGAGCTCCTCTCGCGCTACGTCGACGCCTTCGAGCGCTACGACATCGACGCGCTCGTCGGGTTGCTGCACGAAGACGCCGTCCAGTCGATGCCCCCCTTCGCGCTGTGGCTCCAAGGCGCGGAGCACATCGGCGCATGGATGGTGCAGCCCGAGCCGAGCCACTGCCGTGGATCGCGGCTCGTCGCCACCTCGGCCAACGGGTGCCCGGCCTTCGGCCAGTACCGCGTCGACCCCGACGGCGGCTACGCGCCGTGGGCGCTGCAGGTGCTCGAGATCTCTGGGGGGAAGATCGTGGAGATGGCGATCTTCCTCTCGTTCTTGGACCCCGAGCGGCTGTTCCCGGCGTTCGGGCTTCCGCTCCACCTGGATGCCTGAGCGGGCCGGGCAGGAGAGCCACCCTCGGATCTCGGCCGCGGGGCTGACAGGGGCGCGCCACGAGACCGACGCCGACCGTGACCAGGAAGAGACCGGGAAGAGACCGGGAAAAGGAGAGCACCATGCCTATCCGAGACGCTCCTTCGAACGGCGCTCCTTGCTGGGCGGACCTCTGGACGTCCGACGTGGACGGCGCCCGCCGCTTCTACGGCGAGCTCTTCGGATGGGAGTCGAGCGATCCACAGCCCGAGTTCGGCGGCTACTTCGTCTTCTCCCGCGACGGCGTGCAGGTCGCGGGCGCGATGGGGGACATGGGTGAGATGAAGGCCAACAACCGCTGGAAGGTCTATTTCGCCACCGATGACGCCGATGCGGCGCTTGAGCGGGCATCGAAGGAGGGTGCGCAGGTCGTGGCGGGCCCGATGGCGGTCGCCGACCTCGGAGTGCAGGCGGTGCTCGTCGACCCGACCGGTGTCGACTTCGGAACCTGGCAGCCTGGAACCTTCAACGGCTTCACCGTGCTCGACGAGCCTGGCACGCCCTGCTGGTTCGATCTGGCGACCCGAGATCACGACCGTGCGGTCGCCTTCTACCGCGCCGTGCTCGGTTGGGAGGTCGACCGGCAGGTGAAGAACGCACAGACGACCTACTCCCTGCTCCGCACGGCGGGCGGTGGGCGGCCCGTCGCCGGGATCGCGGACGCGTCCGGGTACCTCCCGGAAGGCGTCGCGGGAAGCTGGACTGCGTACTGGCAGGTCGACGACGCGGCCGCCGCCGTCGCGACCGTCGAGCGGCTGGGCGGCTCGGTCCTCATGCCCGCGCAGGCCACGCCTTTCGGCACGGTGGCGGACGCCGCCGACCCGGCGGGTGCCCGGTTCAAGGTGCGTACCCCGCCGGCCTGACGGGCGGAGCGTCACGGGGAAAGAGCTGACGGGCGGAGCGTCACGGGGAAAGAGCTGACGGGCGGAGCGTCACGGGGAAAGAGCTGACGGGCGGTCTTGCTAGCCGGCCTTGCGGCGGTTGCTCGCCGATTGCTTACGCGCAGCCTTCTTCGATTGCTCCCCGGCCGGTGCCGTCCCCTTCCCGCCACCGGGCACCTTCTGCACCTTCGGCGCCGTCTGCGAGTCGGCGCGCCGCGGCGCGCCCATGGGACCGCGCGACCCGGTTCCGCCGCGCGCGGCGCGAACGCTGGCCTCGAGGGCTTCGAGCAGGTCGACCACCGGCGCGCGTTCGGGCTGCAGGGGCTCGACGGCGACCGTCGCGCCGGCACGCTTTTCCTCGATGAGGTCTTCGAGGCGTTCGCGGTACGTGTCGTGGTACTGCGCCGGATCCCACGCGGTGGTCATCGAGTCGACGAGCATCGCGGCCATCTCGAGCTCCCGGGCGGATCCTTTGGCCTCGACCGGCAGCGAATCGATCTCGTCGAGGGGGTTCCGGACCTCGTCGGCGTAGAACAGGGTCTCGACCACGAGGACGTCGGCACGTGGCCGGACGGCGGCGAGGTGCTGCTTCTCGCGAAGGACGAAGGTGGCGATCGCCACCTTGTTCGCGCTGAGCATCGCCTCCCGCAGCAACCCGTAGGCGCGCTCAGCGCCTGAGCCGGCGCCGCTGGCGGGAGGCGCCAGGTAGTAGGTCCGGTCGAAGTAGACCGGGTCGATCTCGGCGAGGTCCACGAAGGCGGAGACGTCGATGGTCTTCGAGCGCCCCGGCGCGGCCGAGGCGACCTCGTCCTGGCTCAGGAGCACGTACTCGCCGCCGCCCAAGTCGTAACCCTTGGCGATGTCCTGGTAGGGCACTTCCTCGCCGGTCCGCTCGTTCACGCGCTTGCTGCGGACCCTGTCGGAGGTGCTCGCCTGGAACTGGTTGAAGCGGATCGACCTCTCCTCCGTGGCGGTGTAGAGCGCCACCGGCACGTT
>JAJYGW010000103.1:5726-6520 GCA_021790615.1 Actinomycetes bacterium
AGCTGAGCGACCCGGTCCAGACGGCTCTGGCCATCGCCGCCCCTTTCCTCGTCCGACCCGGCCAATTGAAGCAGCGAACCGGCACTCGGGGCCAGTGGCGGGAGTCACGCCCGCGAGGGCGGGTGGCCGCGACGGCGCCGTCCAGGACCCGTCGGCGGCCCCCATCCACCACAGCGTCACATCCGCTTGCGATGCTTGGGGCGTGGGACGGACCGAGGTACGCCACCTGACCCTCGTCGTGGGCGCACGCGGCGGAACATGCTGCGCCACCGAGCGGGTCGACGGGCTCGCGGACGCCACTGCGGAGGCCGAGGAGGATGGGGTCTCCGAAGGGCTGGTTGCCGAGGAGGTCGCGGCGGCGTTGGCAGGGGCGACCGACGACGTGCTCGCCTCGGCGCCCCTTGCGTTGCCGTTGGCGCTCTCGGTCTGCATGGCGCGCCACGAGGCAGGGACGAACGGGCTGATCGCGGCGATGCAGTCGCTCCGCCGTGCAGTCCTCGCGGTGTCCGGCCTCGACCCGCGCAGCGAGCCCGTCCCGCTGGTGGCCGGCGATCCCCGGACGGCCGCGCTCGGGCTCGCCGAGCACCTGCGGGGCCTCCTCTTCAGAGCGGCGCGAGCGTGTGCCGCCGCGCCCGATGATGTCGCCAAGGCCGCGGCCGCACGGCTCGCCTAGCCTGGGCGGACGCCACTCGACTCGTACCGCTCCAAGCGTGATCCGGCGCGCACTCCCGAGCCGGTGCCGCCCGTCGGTGCAGCGGTCCGTGAGCGCCGGAGCGGGCCACCGACCTTCGTGA
>JAJYGW010000278.1 GCA_021790615.1 Actinomycetes bacterium
GAACGGCCAGTAGGCCATGAAGTGGAAGGCGTTCGCGACGAGCGCACGATGGGGGAGCATGACCCCCTTCGCCCGTCCCGTGGTCCCCCCGGTGTAGAACAGGCCGGCGAGGTCCCCCTCGGTCACGTCGCCCGGCCACTCGGGGATCGCAGGAGCGTCGGCGAGGAGGCGCTCGTAGTCCTCTCCGAGCTCGACGAGGCGTTCGACCGCCTCCGCGAGGGCCGGGGTCGGCTGGTCGGTGAAGAGCCAGCGGGTGCCGGCGTCGGCGAGCGCGGCGCTGAGCTCCCGCTCGCTCGAGCGGGTGTTCAGCGGCACGAGGACGAGCCCGGTGGCGGGGATCGCCAGGTAGCACTCGAGGTACTGGTGGGAGTTGGCGCCGACGACGGCCACGCGGTCTCCGGGTCGCAGGCCGGCCTCGAGCAGCGCCCCGGCGAGGTGGCGGCAGCGGCGGTCGAGGTCGGCATAGCTGAGCCGCGTGCCCCCGCTCACGGCCGCCTCGGCATCGGGGGCGACGGCAACGGCGCGCCGGAGCGCCGCCGCGATGGTCGGCCCGGTCCCTGTGACGTCACCCATCGGGACCCCCCCTCTGGCTCTCTCCGCCTCTTCGTCCTCGTCGAGCGGGCTCTTCAGACAACATCGTCGAGCGCGAGCGTCGACGAATCTCGTCGGATGCGCTCGCCGGTCGCGGGGCCGTCGACCCCACCCGGGCCGGTCTCGTGCGGCCGAGCCCCCAGCACGTCAGTCCCACGCATAGAACCCCTGGCCGCTCTTCTGGCCCAGGCGGCCTTCGGCCACCATGCAACGGAGGAGGGCCGGGGGGTCGAAACGCGGGCCGAGCGTGGTGGCGAGGTACTCGGCGATGCCGAGGCGGACGTCCAGGCCGACGAGGTCCCCGAGGCGAAGGGGCCCCATCGGGTGCCGGTACCCGAGCACCATTGCACGGTCGACGTCCGCGGGGCTCGCCACGCCCTCCTCCACCATGCGGATCGCCTCGAGCCCGAGGAGGACGCCGAGCCTGCTGGTGGCGAAGCCCGGCGCGTCGGCGACCTCGATCGTCTCCTTCCCGAGCCGGGCTGCGAGGCCGTGCGCGAGCCCGACGGCCCTGTCGCCCGACGCCGGTCCCCGGACCACCTCCACCAGGACCGATGCGGGAACGGGGTTGAAGAAGTGGGTGCCGACGAGGCGTTCGGGACGGCGGAGTGCCTCGGCGAGCGCGGCGATCGAGAGCGAGCTGGTGTTGGTCGCGACGATGGCATCGGCGTCGAGCGCGCCCTCGACCGCGGCGAGGACCGAGCGCTTCAGCTCGAGACACTCCGGGAGCGCCTCCACGACCAGCTCCACCCCGGCGAGCGAGGGCTGCACCGGGACGACGTCCACGCGCGCGAGCACGCCTTCCTCGGTCGAGCGCAGCTTGCCCCGAGCGGCGGATCCCCTGACCGAGGCGGCGACGCGTCGCTCGGCGGCGCTGACTGCCTCGTCGCTCACCTCGACGACGGTGACCGAGATCCCAGCGTCTGCGAGCACGTGCGCGATCCCGGCACCCATCGTGCCCCCTCCGAGGACGACGACCCTCCGGAGGTGGGTCGCCAACTCGTCCTCGGTGCGCGATGCATCGGCCTGGCCGTCCCTCTGCTCCGAGGGGGGCGTGTCGGGGCGGGGCCTCGCTGCGCCGAGTGGGGTCGGGGCCGAGCCCTGCGCGCCAGCGGCGTCCTCGGGAGGTCGGGTTGCGCCGGACACGGCTCTGACGGTAGCGCAGGCATCCGGGGCTCGGCAGCGACGCCCTGGTCGTCGGTCGAGGCTGGCTACCCCCCGGGCGTCGGTGGCCAGCGAAGGTCCACCCGGCAGCGGGCGACGCTGTCCCAGTGGGTGTCGGGTGTCGGGTGTCGGGTGTCGGGTGTGCAGGAGCCGTGCCGGCCAGAGGAGTGTGGGAGGCGTGCCGGCTCGAGGAGTAGCGCGAGCGGTCATCGGCAGTGATACTGGTCCCCGTGCACGAGTCCAGTGACCGACCCTGGGGCAGCTACACCGTCCTCGGCGAGGAACCCGACCACAAGGTGAAGCGGATCACGGTGCGTCCCGGGTGTCGCCTGAGCTACCAGCGCCACGAGCGGCGGGCCGAGCACTGGCTCGTCGTCGCAGGCACTGGCATCGTCACGCTCGACGGGGAGGAGCGGCCTGTCGGGCCGGGGAGCTCGGTGGACGTCGGGGTGGGGGCTGCACACCGGATCGCCAACACCGGTGAGACCGGACTGGTCTTCATCGAGGTACAGACCGGCGACTACTTCGGCGAGGACGACATCGTCCGCCTCGACGACGACTACGGGCGGGCCGCCGCGACCGCCTAGCGATGGCCCCGTCCGGGCGCGGGGGCGACCGGGTGCCCAGCTCAGTACCCGGCCTCCAGGTCGACGAGGTTCTCGAGCGGCTTGCCCGAGGCCCATCGGGCAGCGAGGCGCTCGAAGAGCGCGACCATGCGCTCGGGCACGCGCGGTGACGACCACGTGTGGTGCGGGACGACGACCACGTCCTGGCGTCGCCAGTAGGGGTTGTCGGCCGGTAGGGGTTCGGTCTCGAAGGCGTCGAGGAGCGCTCCGGAGACCTGGCCGGCGTCGAGGGCCGCGAGGAGCGCTGCATCGTCCACCAGCGCCCCGCGAGCGACGTTCACGACGAATGCGCCGCGCTTCAGAGCACCGAGGGTCGCGGCGTCGAGGAGGTGGTGCGTGGCGGGGGTGTGCGGGACACCGAGCACGAGGTAGTCGACCTCGCCGAGCACGCCTCGCCACTCCTGTGGCCCGTACCACGCCGCGACCCCTGGCGGGAGGGGCTCGGGCCGCGTCCTGCTCGTGGCGAGCACCTGGGTCCCGAAGGGCTGCAGGAGGGTGGCCACGATGGTGTTGACCGAGCCCAGCCCGACGAGCAGCGCCACCGCTCCGTCCAGCTCGGCGAGCGTCCCCGCGGGTTGCCACTCGCCGGCCGCCGAGTGCCGAAGGGTTTCGGGAAAGCGCTTCGCAGCAGCCAGCATCGCCAGCACGGCGTACTCGGCCATCGGTCGGGAGAAGTTCCCAGCCCCGTTCGTGAGGGCGATTCCTCGTCGAGCGAGGAGCTCGAGTGGTACGCCGTCGACACCGACGAAGTCCGAGTGCACCCAGGCGAGACCTGGCAGGCGCTCGACGGCGGCGGCGACCCAGGTGCTGGCGAGCCGGCCGTGGCGCCACAGCACCTCCGCGCGGTCCGGCTCACCCGAGACGACCTCGGCGTTCTCGCCGAGGACGACGTGCTCGATCGGGCAAGCCACCTCGGCCGCGTGGCCGAGTCGCTCGAGGGTTGCTGCTGCCCAGTGAGGGGCGGCGACAACCAGGGGCTCGCCGCTCCGGTCGGCGGGCCGTCGGGACGCCGGAGCGGATGCCGACACGGGACGCGAGGTCGAGCCATTTCCTTGCACGGCCCCATCCTGGCAGAGCACCGCCCGGTCGGCGCGCGCCACCGGAGCGCGGGTCGACCGCGGAGAGCGGGTGGACCGCTCCGGGTTCGGCTCCGAGCGCAGGCGGTCGCCAGCTGGTCGACAGGCAGCAGGGAGGCGGCAGCCGGCCGACCCCCGGCCGGCAGAGGCTCGTCGGTAGGGCGGCCCGCGGGTCGGTAGGGCGGCCGGCGGGCAGCCCCGTCAGATGGTCGACGAGCGCTCGGTCGGCCTGCGACTCGCAAGTCGGGGGGTGACCACGAGGCGCCGGCCGCTCACGCGCTCGGGGCTGATCGCCAGCACATGGTGGGGCGGCCCCGGAGCCCAGGACTCAACCGCGAGCCGGCGGAGCGCGTCCGACCGGTGGTCGAGGGCGGCCGTCACGTCGAACGCTCGGCCCTGCACGACGACGCTCCACCCCAGCTTGCGAGCGTGGTCGACGTGGTCCACCTCGAAGGCCACCCAGGCCTGCTCGGATGCCGTCAGCTTCGTGCCGTCCTCGGTCCGGACGATGACCGTGCCGTCCTCGGCGACCGCGTAGTTGACCGGGTAGATCTCGGGCTTCCCGTCGACGACGACCGCCAGCCGCCCGACGTGCTCCGTGGCGAGCAGGCTCAACGCCTCGCCGCGCTTCACGTCGGCCAGCCCGACGCTCGGTGGGTTCGCAGCCCGGGTCGGGCTCGCCTGCTCGGCTTCCTGCTCTCCGGTCCCGGTCCTCGCTGGTTCTGTCGTCCCCGCTCGATCCTCCATCGTCGCGCGCTGCATGGTCGCTCCTCCCGCTCACGGACCGCTCCGCGGTCTCTCACCAGGACAGCCGCGCCGGCTCTGTCCGGGCAGTGTCGATCGGCTCCTCTTCCCGGGTCGAAGGTCCCCCGTGCGCGCGGATAGGTTCTGCCCGTGGCGAGCGGTGGGCGCAGCGGTGCAGGTGGCGAGAGCCCCTCCGCGCCACCCGACGAGCGGGTCCGCGAGGGCACCGACCACTCCGGGGCACGCGAGCGAGCGGGCGAACCCACCCAGCCCCCGGCCACCGCCGGGCGAGCGGCTGCCCCGGGGGGTGGGCTCGGTGACTTCCTCCGCCACCAGCGCGAGCTCGCCCGGCTCTCCATCCGGGAGATGGCCCGGCGCGCCGGGGTGTCGGACTCCTACCTCTCGCAGGTGGAGCGCGGCCTCTACCGTCCGTCGGCCAGCGTGCTCAAAGCGGTCGCCGACGCACTCGAGCTCTCGGCGGCCAGCCTGTACGCACGGGCGGGGCTGCTGGACGAGGAGGTGTCCGAGCCGGCCCCGGCTCCGGCGCGGCCGCACTCGCCGGTAGCACCCGGGGGCACCGGCAGCGCCGTGGAGCGCGCCATCCGAGCCGACCGTCGGCTCAGCCCCGCCCAACGCGAGGCGCTCGTCGAGGTCTACCGCGCAATGACCGCGCCCGGCGGCTGATCCGCCGAGCCAGGCGATCTCGCCCCCGCGCCGGGCGGTCCCGCCGTCGTGACGAGCGAACGCGCGATCAGGCCCGGCGGTAGCGGCGCACCGCGAGCGGCGCGAGCACGACGACGATGCCGACGGACCACGCCACGGACTGCCACACGTAGGACGCCGTCGGGCCGCCCAGCATGAGGGCACGCGCCGCGTCGACCACCACGCTCACCGGCTGGTGCTCGGCGAAGCCACGCAGCCAGCTCGGCATCGAGGCGACGGGGACGAAGGCCGATGAGGCGAAGGTGAGCGGGAACAGCACGGGGAAGGACATCACCTGCGCCGTCTCGCTGTTCGGAGCGGAGAGCCCGATCACGGCGAAGCCCCAGGAGAGCGCGTAGGCGAAGAGGAGGAGGAGCAACAGCCCCGCCACGAAGGCGGCCACGTTGGTCTGGATGCGGAAGCCGACCGCGTAACCCACTGCGGTGATGATCAACACCACGACGACGTTGCGGGCGAGGTCCGCGACGGTCCGGCCCGTGAGCACGGCGGAACGAGCCATCGGCAGGGCGCGGAAGCGCTCGATGAGGCCCTTCTGGAGGTCCTCGGCGAGGCCGATCGAGGTGGAGACCGCACCGAAGGCAACGGTCTGGACGAAGATGCCGGGGATCAGGTAGTTGACGTAGCTCACCCCAGGCACGTGGATCGCCCCGCCGAAGACGTAGCGGAACAGGAGCACGAACATGATCGGCTGGACGGAGGAGAAGAAGAGCGCCTCCGGGATCCGCAGGTAGGCGAGCAGGTTCCGCTGGACGACGGTGAGTGTGTCCGAGACTCCCCAGCGAAACCGGCGCAGCGGTCCTCGCGCGACGCGGACCGCTCCGACCCGCTCCCCGGCGATCGTCGTCATGGCCTGACCGCGCTGGCCGGCACGCTGGCGGGATCCCCCCGGTCGTCGGCGGGGCGGCCGGTCAGCGTGAGGAAGACATCGTCCAGGCTGGGCTCGCGCAGTGTGAAGCTCACCGGGACCACGCCCGCCTGGTCCAGCAGGCGCAGTGCCTCCATGGCGACGCCGGGCCCGGCGTTTGCCGGGAGCTCGATGGTCGTGCCGCTCACCCGTGGCGGCTGGCCCCCGATCCCCGTGAGTGCCTCCATGCTTGCAGCGACGCCTCGGTCGTCGGCGAGGACGATCTCGACGACTGTGGTGCCGAGGTCCGTCTTGAGGGCGGCCGGCGTCCCGGCCGCGATCACCCGTCCGTGGTCCACGACGGCGAGCTCGCTCGCGAGCCGGTCCGCCTCCTCCAGGTACTGGGTCGTGAGGAGCACGGTCGTGCCGTCTGCGACGAGGCCCTCGATCACACGCCAGAGATCGAGTCGGGACTGGGGGTCGAGCCCGGTCGTCGGCTCGTCGAGGAAGAGCACTGGCGGCGAGGCGACGAGCGCGGCGGCGAGGTCGAGGCGCCGGCGCATCCCCCCGGAGTAGGTCTTGAGCGGTCGGTCGGCGGCATCTTCGAGGGCGAAGTCGGCAAGGAGCGTGTGGCTCCGTTCGGCGATCACCCCGCGGGGCAGGTGGTTGAGCCGCCCGACCATCCGCAGGTTCTCCCGCGCCGTCAGGTTCTCGTCGACGGCGGCATACTGGCCGGCGAGACCGAAGAGCC
>JAJYGW010000095.1 GCA_021790615.1 Actinomycetes bacterium
TCCGTCGGTGATGCGGTAGGTGCCCGCCGCGTGCCAGGCCATGCGGATGAACAGCGGGCCGTAGTGGCCGTAGTCCGCGGGCCACCACTCCTGCGACCTCGTCATGAGCTCGACGAGGTCGCGCCGCAGCGCATCGACGTCGAGGCCCTCCACCTCGACCGCGTAGTCGAAGTCCGCCCCGAGCGGGTTGGACTGGGTGGGATGGGCGTGCAGGACGTTCACGTCCAGACGATCCGGCCACCAGTCCTCGATCGTCGTGGGCCGGCGGACCCTGCTGACCGGGCAATCGCTGTCGGGCATCTCCGGGACCTCCTGGTCGTGCATGCTCAGTCTGCCAGTCTGTAGGCTACTTCCGAAGTTAGACTTCTTCTAATACAGGATTGTGATCAGGTCAAGAGGTAATCTCACACGATGACCACGCCGGACCTGCTCTCGCGGCTCCGCGGCCGGGACTGGCGACTCAGCGCCCAGCGCCGCGTCGTCGCCGAGGTGCTCGTTGGCGACCACGTCCACCTGACCGCCGAGGAGGTCCACGAGCTCGCACGGACCCGGCTTCCCGAGATCAGCAGGGCCACCGTCTACAACACCTTGAACGAGCTCGTCGCCATGGGCGAGGTCGGGGTCGTCGACGTGGTCGACGGCCCCAGGCGCTACGACCCCTACGTCACCGCACACCACGACCACCTCGTCTGCGAGCGGTGCCACGCCATCCGAGACGTGCCCCGCACGACAGCTCTCCCACAAGTCGCCGAGGACGCGAGGGGTGGCTACCTCGTCACCGGGGTGGAGATCACCTACCGCGGCCTCTGCCCCGGCTGCGCTGCGCACTACGGGCGGTAGCGGCTGGCGGCAGCGGCTGGCGGCGGGGGGCCTGGCGGCCGGGGCCGGGGGCCTGGCGGGATCGGCTCGCCCTCGGCAATCCCATAGAGCTACATGCGGCGGAGGTGGAACGGCATCCGGGCGACGCCCACGTCACTGTGGCGCCGCAGCGCGTTGGCGAGGAGGATGCCGCGCTGGTTCTGGAGCACCTGGTGACGCCACTTCTTCGGCTCCACCTCGGGGATGAGGACGAGCACGTGGGCATGGGTCTCGGCCTCGACGGTGGTGAGGTAGGCGAGAATGGGCTTGGTGACCGAGCGGGTCGCCGGGCGGAGGATCTGGAGGTCCACGCCGGGGTCCCAGCGGTCCCAGTCGGCGCGCAGGGACGCTGCGCTCGCGTCGTCGAACTGGACGCTCACCGCCACCACCACGTCGCCCAGGGAGAGCGCCGCGCCGAGCGCGGCAGCCGTCATGCGCGACACGGCGGTGACGGCCACGACCACCAGGCTCTTCTCCGCCCCCGGCATCGGGGGCACCTCGCCGAAGCCGAGCTCGGCGGCGACGTCGCGGTAGTAGGCGCCCACACGGGTGAACAGGAAGATCAAGGCAGGCACCGCGATCACCACCACCCAGGCGCCCGCGGTGAACTTCGTGACGACGAAGATGACCGTCGCGACCGCGGTCATGACCGCCCCCAGGCCGTTGAGCACGGCGCGGGCCCACCAGCGCCTCGGACGATCGTGGTGCCAGTGCCGCACGAGGCCGGTCTGGGAGAGGGTGAAGCCGGTGAACACGCCGATGGCGAAGAGGGGGATGAGGGCGTTGGTGTTGGCGTCGACCGCGACGAGCAGCGCCGCTGCGAGGAGCGCCAGGACCACGACGCCGTAGCGGTACACGGGCCGGTCGCCCCGCAACGCGAAGACGTGCGGGAGGAGATTGTCCCGGGCCAGCAGGCTGGCGAGCACCGGAAGGCCGCCGAAGGAGGTGTTGGCGGCGATCGCCAGGATCACCGTGGTGGACAGGTCGACCACGTAGTAAGCGGCCCCCCGTCCCACCGACGCGCCGGTGATCTGGCTCAGCACCGTCTGGGACGCCTCCGGAGCGATGTGGAACCGGACGGTGAGGACCGACAGCCCGAGCAGCATGGTGCCCAAGATCCCCCCCAAGAGCACCTCGGTGCGCATGGCCCGGCGCACCTTGGGCTCCCTGAAGGCGGGCACGTCGTTGGCGATGGCCTCCACCCCGGTGAGCGCGCTGCACCCCGCCGCGAACGCCTTCAGGACGAGCAGCACCCCGATCGCCCCCGCGGTGGCAGGGACGGCCACGTGGATCTGCGCCCCGGCCACGGGGTGCGAGCGCGAGAGCCCTGCCACGATCACCACGTAGATCCCGACGATGAAGACGGCCGTCGGCAGGAGCAGCGCCCGCGCGCTCGTCGCCAGCCCTCGCAGGTTGAGCGCGGTGAGGACCGCCAAGATGGCGAGCCCGATCGAGAGGCCGTCGGGCGCAAGCCTCGGGAAGGCCGACACCAAGGCGGCGACGCCGGCGGCGATCGACACCGCCACGGTCAGCACGTAGTCGACGACGAGGGCCGCCCCTGCCAGCAGGCTCGCCCGGTGACCGAGGTTGGCCTTGGACACCGCGTAGCAGCCCCCGCCGTCGGGATAGGCCTGGATCACCTGGCGATAGGAGAAGACCAGGATCACGAGCAGCACCACGATGGCGACGGTGATCGGCTCGATCTTGGCCAGCGCTCCCGCGCCTGCCGTCGCCAGCACCACCAGCATCGCCTCGGGGCCGTAGGCCACCGAGCTGATGGCGTCGAGGGAGAGCGCGGGAATGCCCTCCAGGCTCGTGATGTGCTCGCTCGTCTCGCCGCCGCCCTCGGATCCGACCTCGGATCCGACCTCGCCGCCAGCCCCTAGGGCGTCGTTGGGCAGGTCACGATGGTCCATCGCGTTGGCTCCTTTGAGCGGGCGGACGGGACTTCGGTGCGGAACGGCGGTTCAGGCGGGCGGACGGGACTTCGGTGCGGAACGGCGGTTCAGGCGGGCGGACGGGGGCGGGGCCGATCTTGGCAGGATCGGGGGCCGTCGGTTACCCGCTGGGCGCTCCGGACGTCCTGCTGCCCTCGGAGCCCTACTTGCAAATCATTCGCATCTAGATCTACGGTGCGGCCGTGGAGCGTGGAACGGGCGGTGGACCACGCTCGACGGCCGTCGACACGCCCGACGCGGCGCCCGTGGTGTGCACGGCCGAGGGCACAGCCGACGGCAGAGCAGAGGGCACGGCCGAGGGCACGGCCGAGGGCGCAGAGCGCGCCGCGGTCGTCGGCGGCGAGGCGGACCGCCTGCTCCAGTCTTTCCGCCTCCGGGATCTCGTGCCGCTGTCGGTCTCGAGCGTCGGCCCGATGTTCTCGGTGGCGGCGACCGGAGGCGTGATGGCGGCCGCGGCGGGCTGGTGGTCGCTCCCGGCGATCGCCGTCCTGGCGCTTCCCTTCGTCGTCTCGAGCTTCGTGTTCCGCCTGCTCAACCGGCACTTCCCCCACGCCGGTGCCTCCTACCATTGGTCGGCCCGGATCGTGGGACGGGGACCGTCTCGCTACCAGGCGTGGGTCTTGATCCTCGCCTACTTCTTCTCGATCCCCCCGATCGCCATCCCGGCAGGCTCCTACACCCTGGCCCTGATCGCCCCCCATTCCCACGCGCCGGCGGGCGTCCACATGGCGGTGACGCTCTTCTGGATCGGCTTCGCCGCGGTGCCGCTCCTCCTCGGCGGGCGCCCGACGGCCCGCATCACCCAGGTGTTCTTCGGCGTCGAGATGATCTCGCTCGCTGTGTTCGGGGTCCTCGGGGCGATGCGATGGTCGAAGCTCTCGGTCCCGGTCCACTTCGGAGCGCCGCCCTGGGGCGGCATCCTCGTCGTGGCCGTGGTGGCGGCGACGATCCTCGACGGCTGGGAGATCGACAGCTACGCCGCAGAGGAGTCGCGCCGCCCGCGCCACCATCCCGGCCTGGGCGGCATCGTCGGCGCGCTCGGCGCGCTCTTGTTCTACGCCGTCTTGTACCCGCTCGTGCTCGGCGAGACGCCCCTTCGCCAGCTTGCGGGCTCGACCGACCCCCTCGCCGCATGGGCACAGCGGCTCGTGCCCGGCGATCCCTGGGCCATGCTGGTCCCGGTCCTCGCCTCGACGGCCGGCGGCCTGTGGCTGACGAGCTTCATCTTGACCCGTGCCCTCTACGCGATGGGCAGGGAGCGGCTCGTCCCGTCCAGCTTCGCCCGGCTCAACGCCAACCGCGTGCCCCACGTCGCCATCGTGTGGTCGCTCGGCGCCGCGGCGGCGGTGTGCGCCGTCCAGCTGTTCGTGTCTTCGCTCAGCTCCTACTTCGGTCTCCTCCTCTCGGCCGCAGGGTTCTTCTTACTGGCCGAGTTCTTCTTGGACTCGATCACCGCGGTGGTGTTCCTCACCACCGGCCACAAGCGGCTCCCCGACGTGAAGCTCCAGCCCCACGGTCACCCCGGCCTCTTGGCGGGTGCGGTGTTCTCGAGCATCGTCATGGGGTGCTTGCTCGTCGGGTTCTTCGTCGTCGGACCGAAGGCCTTCGGGAACGGCATCGACGAGACCCTCGGGGCGCTGCTGGGCCTCGGGCTTGCCTTCGCCTGGTGGACGCGCCACCGAGCAGCCGGCCCGGTCCCCTTCGCAGGAGCCGACGCCGTCGTCGACCGCCAGGAGGTGAACGCGTGACCCCGGCGGGCGCACGGGCTCCGCACGCCGTCCACGGAGACGGTTACGACCCGGCCCGCGCTCCTGGCGGATCCAGCTCCGCGGCGAGGACGAGCCCGCGCTCGGGCGGGTCGACGGTGCGCGCGTAGACGTTCAGGTAGCTGCGCCGGTCGTCGTGGCGGGCGAGGCGCGGCTCGCGCCGTGCGAGCACCTCGGGCGCCACGTCGAGGTCGACCGTCCGGCGGTCGAGGGCGATCGTGATCTTGTCGCCGGGCTCGACCAGTCCGAGCGGTCCGCCGGCCGCCGCCTCGGGCGCGATTTCGCCAACCACGAGGCCCTTGTTGACGAGCCCCGACAGCTGCGCATCGGTCACCACCGCGACCTGAGGCGCGAGCCCCGAGCCCTCGAGGGCGAAGACGAACCCCGAGACGAACGCCATGCCCGGCGCACCCTTCGGCCCGAGCCCGCGCAGCACGACCACGTGGCCCGGCCGGATCTCGCCGGCCTCGAGCGCCGCGATGGCGTCCTCGCGGGTGTGGAAGATGACGGCCTCGCCGGCGAACTGCTTCGGACGGGTGTCTGCGACCGCCCGCTTCACGATGGCGCCGGAGGGTGCGAGCGAGCCGCGCACGATGAGGATGGTCGGCTCCCGGCCGAGCGGGTCGTCGAAAGGCCGGATCACCTCGCGCTCGGTCGGCGCTGCGTCCTGGATCACGTCGCCGAGCCGGCCCGCGACCGTCAACGCGTCGAGGTCGAGCACGGGCGACAGCTCGTGCATCAAGGCGAGCGCGCCGCCCGCCCGTTCGAACTCGTCGATGTGGTGCGGTCCGTTCGGCTTCACGTCGATGAGCAGCGGGACGCTCCCGGCCCTGTCCTCGAACTCGGCCCAGATGTCGATCGCGCACCCGGCCTCGACGGCGACCGCCTGGAGGTGCTTGACCGCGTTGATCGAGCCGCTCGCGGAGAGCACCACCGCGACCGCGTTCTTGAAGGCGGGTGCGGTGAGGACCTGGCGGGGCCGCAGGTCCTCGGCGATCATCTCGACGATCCGCCGGCCCGAACGCTCGACGGTCTCCCACATCCGCTCGCTGTTCGCCTTCACCGGCGCGCTGCCGGGGAGCGCCATGCCGAGCGCCTCGGCCGCCATGTGCATGGTGTTCGCCGTGCCCATTCCGGCGCACACTCCCGGTGAGGTGACGGCTGCCTTCGCCATCGCCTCGAGCTCGTCGAGGGTCACCTCGCCCGAGCGCAGGCGACCTGAGCTCAGGAACACGTCTTCGATGTCGAGGTGCGCGTCGCAGTAGCGGCCGCTCGCTTGGTAGCCGCAGGGGACGATGATCGTCGGGATGTCGAGGCGGGCTGCCGCCATCAGCTGTGCCGGGGTGGTCTTGTCGCACGACGCGAGGCAGACCATCCCGTCGAGCATGGCGCCCTCGACCGCGACCTCGATGTCCGAGACGATGAGGTCCCGGGTCGGGAGGATGTAGCGACCCCCTCGGCCGACGCTCGTGATGAAGTCGCTCGGCGCCGCGGTGCGGACCTCCAGCGCGAGGCCCCCGGCGTCGTGGATCGCCTTCTTCAGTTTCGGCACGATCGCGTCCAGGTGCGAGAAGCAGATGGCGAGATCCGACGACGAGTTCACGATCGCGATCTTCGGACGCTCCAGCTCTTCGTCCGTGTAGCCGAGGGCCCGCCACTGCGCGAGGCGGTACACCCAGGGAGCCGAGCCGCGTGGGTAGTTGCTGCGCAAGGCAGGAAAGGTGCCTGAGGTCATCTGGAGCTCCTCTTCGTCGCTGCCTTCGCCGCTCTCTTCCCCCCGCGGCCTTCGTCGCTCTCTTCCCCCGCGGCCTTCGTCGCTCGCGGCCCCGATCGCAGTCTCCTCCAGCCTCACCGATCGGGCCAAGTCGAGGCTCGATCGACGACATCACCGGAATCGCGCACAATACGGGGGACGCCATGCACCC